>JAEUWI010000007.1 GCA_016791475.1 Candidatus Hydrogenedentota bacterium | reverse complement strand
CTCAATGAGGAAAGCTTCGCAGACATCCCCGGCTCGGGAACTGTCCACTCATCCGTAGTAGGCTCAACCAATCGGTTTTCCTCCTCTCGTCACAGCGTACACAAAGTAGAGCCCCTTCGCTCCACGGGAATTACCCCGCTTCAACGCTACTATGGGCTCCTCCGACTCCCGACGTTCCCGATTCATGGTTATGTCTTCCCATGAACCGTTGGGGCCATTACCCCCGGCACGACGGGCCTCTCAGGTTCCTGACACTATCTTTCCGCGCGCGCTGCCCCCTATCACCCCGGGAGGCCCATCAGGTGCATATGCTCGTTGCTTCCCCGATGGCGGCAGGCTTCGGCTTATCCGGGAGCGTGGCCACCTCCAGTTGGTGTAACGAGGCCGAATCGGGTTCACTTACGTTGCGGCTCGCGCGTTTGGCTCACGAGGCTTCACCGTGCCGAGTTACCTCTGCACAGCGCTCGATTGCCTACATGGTGAACGAGCAAGTACCATGTCAACTACCTTTCAAGTTGATAGACAGGTCAGACTTAGCCTGACGCACCGAATGGACACGAATTCACACGAACAAGAAGAGCAATTCATCTTGTCTGTCGTAGATCATGAACGGCATGTCCCCTCCGTGTATTTCCGTGCCTTTCCGTGGGCAACAATAAAATGCTTGACCACGGAAAGGCACGGAATTTCACGGAAGAAAAAGGGGGGAATGGGCTTGGTGTCACAGGTGTCTGTCAATCGTTCATGTTGAACTCGTAATAAGCATTCCCGATCTTATTCGTGTAAATTCGTGTCCATTCGTGGTTAAAGTTTTTCTGCCCCGACTATTGAATATTAATTGGTAATTGAGGTTTCACCATGCAACGCATCCAAACCATCGCGGTATACGTCATCCTGATCGGGTGGCTTTGCGCCGTGGCTGTGCCCATGGGCTGGGTGTTGGTGAACTCGTTGCGGAGCTCGAAGGAGTTTGTACAGAACCCTTTCGGTGTTCCGTGGCTGTTCTCAGGAATTCCGGCCGATGGGCTGCTGGAGCAGGACGAGATCGATGGGGCCATTTCGCTGTCCACAGACGTCGAAAGCATCAACGCCACGGCACTGAAAGCGCTCTCCGAGAACTTTTCCTTGCTAGATCCCGATGGCAACGGCGCGCTGGAGGCGGGTGTGACCTGGGGCACACCGCCGACAACGCTGGATTCGGGAATGATCGCCGCGATTGAATCATCGGTGAGCGGACCTTTGGCCAAGGATGCCGCCTTCCGTAATTACCGCAAAGCCTGGGTCGATTCCGGCTTCAGCCGCTTCTTCTTCAACAGCGTCTGGGTGACGGGCTGGTCGCTGTTCGGCACGCTGGCAATTGCGGCCATGGCGGCCTATGTGCTGGCGCGTTTCAATTTCCCCGGCAACCGCGCGATCTTCCTCTTTTTCATCAGTGGGATGATGATTCCCGCGCAGTTGCTTTTGATTCCCGTGTTTTTTGAGTTCAGTTGGCTTTCGGAACTGGGCACCCAGTTGCTGCAACCCTTCGGCCTGCGTTTCCAGCTTTATGATTCTCAGTTCGGGCTGATCCTGCTGTACATCGCCCTCAGCCTCCCCTTCACGATTCTGGTGCTCAGCGGATTCTTCAAGTCGCTGCCCGGCGAGTTGCGTGAGGCGGCTATCATGGATGGTTGCGGCGAGTACCGCACTTTCTGGCACGTCATGCTGCCGCTGGCAAAACCGGGATTGATCACCGCCGCGATCTTCAACTTCCTCGGCATCTGGAACGAATACATCTTCGCGCTGGTCTTCGTGAACACGCCGGAGAACAAGACCCTTCCGCTGGGCCTGGCGAGTGTAAGCATGCAGGCCCAGTACCGCACGGATTTCGGGCTGCTCTTCGCCGCGCTGGTGATCGTGGTGCTGCCGACGCTGCTGGTCTACGTGCTGCTGCAGCGGCAGCTCACGGAAGGGATCACGGCGGGGGCGCTGAAGGGATAGCAATTCACGCTCTCAGCAAGTAGCAAGATGCGCCGATACGGGCTTCAAGCCCGTCGTATACTCCAAGTCTTTTATTTTCATTGGCAATAATTGTTATTGTTCAGACAATTCAAGGTGATTGCTACAAGTATATTTGATGAATCATTCTGACCCAATTTTGAGGGCGAAACATCTGGAGCGGCCAAGATGAATCAGCAGGCAGATAGAATGGCGAGTTATTTGGAGGCGAGACGAACGACGTCCGATACTGTACGTCTCTCAGGGTGGCTACTGGCTTTTGGGGTTGTGTTCACCGCAATTTGCACCTGTACGCTCGTACTCATCTTGAATGGGAAGCCGGGGGGCCATCTTGCGGAGCAAGCTTCGGCTCACGCCAGTAACGTTGTCAATTCGAGCGAGGCGAGTGCGACTGAACATGGCCAGCCCAAGCGTGTGGTTTTGTTGGAGGTTCCGGCAGAATTCAAAACAATTCAGGCCGCCATACATGCCGCACCCACAACGGACGCAGTTATCCGTGTCGCTCCCGGAATCTATACGGAGAGTCTCTCTTTCGAGGGGAAGAACATTGTACTGACATCTCATGACCCAAAGAATCCCCAGGTGGTCAAGTCGACCGTCATTGATGGAAATCGCGCTGAGTACGTGGTGAACCTCGAGCAGACAAATACGCGCCAGACGGTCCTTACCGGATTCTGTATCACGAATGGAAGCACGGGGGGTATTCGAGCAAACGGAAGTATGGCCACAATCTCTTACAATGACATAACCGGAAATCATGGAAACTCTTGGGTCTGCGGCATCCGAGATGCGAATGGTGCGGTCGAGAACAATAATATCTTTCAGAACCGTGGCACGGATACCGGAGTGGGTATTCGACACTGCAACGGAGAGATTCGCGGCAATCGAATTTTCGAGAACTATGGAGGAAAATACAGCTATGGAATACGCGACTCACACGGCATGATTGTGGCGAATCAAATTTATGACAACTACAGGTTTCCCGGACTCGACGACAGCCCATCAGGACGAGGGATTTTCTATTGTAACGGGACCATAGCCAATAACCGGATCTACAACAATTCCGGAACCAATTATGGGTACGGTATCAAAGACTGTAGCGGTTTGATAGAAGGCAATGTCATAACCAGCAACAGGGGCGGCATTGCGGGCCGTGGTGTATCGGGCTGCTCGGGCACTATTCGACTAAACACCTTAGAAGGAAATTCACATTACGGCATCGATAACTGCACCACGGCAGTTATTTCGGACAATAAGTTTTCGTAGCCCACCACTTGACGAAAGCTACTGGGAAGCATCCTCAGCTAGCCTTGATACGTCTTCATATTGTTTCGGCGAACATAGAAAACAAAAAAGGAATCATTTCCCCGCCAGCACTTCCCGCAACACATCGGGCTTATTGGTGATGATGGCGTCCACGCCCCAGGTGATGAGTTGCTTCATGCTGTCGGGATCATCCACGGTCCACACGGCGACGGTCTTGTCGAGATCGTGGAATTCCTTCAGGCGCGCTTCGGTGAGGGAGGGCTGGCTGACGTTGAAGCCCGCGACGTTAATCAGGGTACCCCAGGCCTTGAATGACTCCCAGGCTTCGGGCTTTTCTTCGTTGTAGCTGCCCAGGTATTCCGTGCGAATTTCCGGGGCTTCGGTAACGGTTACGAGGCACACAACGGGCGAGAAGGACTGGATGACCACCTGCCTCTCCATGCCCGCCGCGCGAATCACCGCGACTGCGGCCCGGGCCAGTTCCACATTCCGGTTACCGCTGGATTCGGCCACGGAAACGAGCCCCTGGAGGGCGTCTTTACTCAGACTCTTTTGTACGCCGATCGCCGCGCGCATCTGCTCCATCACGGGGCCATCGTCGGCCACGCTCTTGATTTCCACGTACACGCCGATGCGGTCCTTCGCCATGGCGAGGGACTCGCTCAGGGTGGGCAGGCGCTCGCCCGCGAACTTCGGATCTTTCCAGCTTCCCGCGTCGAGGGTCTTCAACTCCGCGAGGGTCATCTCGGTGATGAGGCCGGTCCCGTCGGTGCAACGATCCACGTCGTTGTCATGGGAGACGACCACGCTGCCGTCCTTCGCCAGGAGGCAATCCAACTCATACCAGTCGGCATCCATCTGAGCCGCAAGCTCAAAGGCCGAGATGGTATTTTCGGGGGCATAGGCGCTCGCGCCGCGATGGGCGATGACCGCCACCTTGTCTGTTGGTTCAATCATGAGGGATCCCGTCGTGGCGCAGCCGGAAAGGGCCGCGGCACTCAACATGAAAACGGATGCTGCAATACGCATGACACACTCCCGTGGCGTTGGAAAGACTTGGGCCAGTATGCCCGCGCAGCGAGGGAAATTCAAAGAAAATCGGTCCTATCTGTCTTATCCGTCCTATAGGACCGATTCGACGGATAGGACCGATTGGGTACTTTACAGCGCCTCTTTGAAGAGCGCCTCGAAATCCGCCGCGCTCACTTCGCGCACGTTGCAGCCGTGGCACACGTCCTTCACGGCGATATCCACGAGACGGGCGATATGTTCTTCCTTCACGCCCACATCGCCCAGGCGGGCCGGCAGGCCGACTTTCGCGTTGAAGGCTTCGAGCCACGCATCGAAGCTGAGCTCCGTGCTCACGGCGGCTTCGAGACGCTTCATGCGATCGGGCAGGGTCACGGCGTTGAAGCGCATGCAGGCGGGCAGCATCAGGGCGATGGCCAGGCCATGGTGCAGATCGCAGACCGCGGAGAGGGCATGGGCGCAGGAATGGGTCACGCCGAGGCCCTTCTGGAAGGCCGTCGCGCCCATGGAGGAGGCCATGAGCATGTTGCCACGCGCCACGATGTTGCCGGGCTCCTTCACTGCCGTTTCAAGATTCTCCTTCACCAGGCGGATGCCTTCCAGGGCGATGCCGTCGGCCATGGGGTGGTAGCCCTTTGCGAGGAAGGCCTCGACGCTGTGGGACAGCGCATCCACGCCGGTGGCGGCGGTCACGCCCGCGGGCAGGCCCACGGTGAGCTCGGGATCGGCCACGACGAGAGGCGGCATCATGCGCGGATCGAAGATGATGCGCTTGATGTGGTTCTCGTCGGAGATGACGCTGCTGCGGCCCACTTCGCTGCCGGTGCCGGCGGTGGTGGGAACGCAGATGTTAAAAGGAATGTCCTTGTCCACCGGAGGCATGTCGGGATTGCCGTCTTCATAATCGAAGACGTCGCCGGGGTGGTTGATCATCAGGGCGATCACCTTGCCCACGTCCAGCGCGGCGCCGCCGCCGAGAATGATGAAGGAGTCGGCATTATGCGCGCGGTAGGCGTCTACGCCCTTGGTCACCTGGGGCTTGTCCGGGTTGCCGAAGATCTCGCTGTATACCGCCGGGTCCAGACCGCCCGCCTTGAGGCTATCCACCATTTCGGCGAGGAAGGGAAGGCCGGCAATGCCCTTGTCGGTAACGATCAGCGGACGGTTCTTGCCGCGGGCCTTGAGCAGATCGCCAAGCTGGGCGCGGGTACCGGGGCCAAAGATCATGCGGGTGGGGTAGTTGTAGGAGGCTGCTTGCATGTTGTTAGTCCTGTTGTTGGTGACGATCGGGAGCGCGGGTTTTCTTGCCCGCGTATCGTGCGCCTCGGCGCACAACATTCACGGACTGGAAAGTCCGTGCTCCCGCTCAACCGAAAAAGTGCTTAACCCAGTTCGCGAACTCCAGCTCGCGAATGCCGTCGTCCATGATGTCGTCGTCGATGCCGAGTTGCCAGCGGAAGTCTTTCCGATCCGGCTCGGCCACGAGGGCGTCGAGGCGACCGGTGTATTCCTTCAGCGCGGCGAGGTCTTTGAAAAAGCCCAGCTTGATGAGCTTCTCGTCGCGCGCTTCGATCAGGCGGGCCACTTCGTTGAGGTCGTATTCGGGGTGGTACTGGACGGCCCACATCTCGCCGTTCCTATATTTGAACGACGCGGACTGCACCTTGCTCCAGCCGTTGCTGGCGAGGATGGTGCCGCCTTCGGGCATGCGCTTTACTTCGTCGTCGTGGCTCATGAAGTGAGAGAAGACCCGGGGCTTTCCGGCGTACATCGGGTGGGTGACACCGTCTTCATTGAGGAGGACTTTCTGGCCCACGCCCATCTCGCGGCCCTTGTCGCAGGCGCCGCATTCGCCGCCACAGGCCACGGCGGCCACCTGGATGGCCCAGCAGCTTCCAAACTGGGGAATGCCCGCCTCGAAGCCCTTCTGGCAGGTGTCGATGTGGCGCTTGACCTCGGGCACATCGTGGTAGACCGTGAGATTGCAGCCGGGCCAGAGGATGCCGTCGTACTGCTTGAGCTCTTCGATGGTGTAACTGTCGGGAGTTTCCTCGTCACTGCTGAGCCACACGTCGTACTCCGCGTCGGGGATGTACTTGACCAGCAGGTCGCGGTAGAGCTGCCACGCCGGGCGCATCCGCACCTCGGCAAAGCGCGCACGGCTTTCCTTGTTGTAACCGTCGGGGATAAGAAAGCGTTTTGTAGCCATTGGGGTTTCCTGAAGGTGTCTATTAGAGTGAGCGGCTTCGTATGCGTGCCACGCGATCCGGCAACGCCGGTTCGTGTGCCCGTTACGAGGTCAACGTGATCAATTGGATTGCAAACCTGATAGAGCGGTGCAAACCGGCCAGGCGGGTGGTCGGCAGAGCACCAATTCTTGAACACCGCCGCACACGAACCGGCGTTGCCGGATCGCGTGGCACGTCGAGGTTCACTTTATTTACCCGTCGATCCCGGCGAGGATCTCCGCCAATTTACTGTAGTCATCGCACACGGCGTCTGGCGTGTGCCCGTCCAGAGGACGATCTTTCACCACCGTGAGTAGAACGCCCCGGGCACCCACGGCGTGGGGGCCGCCAATGTCATTGTGTGGACGATCACCAATGTGGACGATGTCTTTGATATCGATATTAAAAGCCGTACCCACGGACTCAAACACGCGGGGGTGAGGCTTGGAGTTACCCAGTTCATCCGAAAACACGAAGTGATCGAAGTAGGGCAGCATGCCCGCCCCTTCGAGGAGCTTGCGCAGGTTCTTTCCGGGACTGAATATGGTGTCGGAGATGATGGCGAGTTTGTACTTGCCGTGGAGCGCCTGAAGGGCCTCCAGCGCGCCCGGCGCGGGGTCGGGCCGGAACTCCAGTTCCATGTCTTCGTGAATCCGCACCAGCTCCGCGAACTCCGCCTCGGGCAAGGTGCGCTTCAATCCATCCAAGATGACGCCAAGGCGCTCGGAGACGCTCATGGTCACGTGGAGATCATGCCAGACCTTGCGATAGGCCGCATCGGCCACGTCGTAGGCCAGATCCACCGTGGCGCGATCGATGGGCGCATGGCGATTGAGGTATTCGTGGACCAGTTGGCGGCGCGCCACCGGCTTGGGGGGAAGCCCGGCCGCCAGGCGCTTGGGCTCGTCGGAATCATCCGCGAAGAGACAGTCCCAAAGGTCAAAAGTTACTGCGCCGATGGGACGTTTCGTCATGATCCGGTACCTCGTGGAATTGGTCTGGTGTGTGGTGGTGCCCCCGAGGTCAAGATCCTAGCACAGGGGTGCGGATGTTGGCAAAAACGGGAAAGATAGGACTGATACGACCGATAAGACCGATTTGGTCAATCCGTCGTATCGGTCCTATCAGTCTCAAACTCTACAGCTCTGCCACTCGTCGCCCGAGCCCGCCCGCCTCGCGCGTAAGCACCGTCACCTCAGTGATGCCATGATCAAGGAGGTATTCCCGCGCTTCGAGAATGCCCGCGCCCACTTCCAGGACCCGGTGGGCGTCGTCGCCAAAGCAACAGGCCACGCCGATGTCCCGAGCCACCTCCAGCAGCCAAGGCGCGGGATAGGGCGTGCCCAGGCCCTTGCGGTAGCCCGCCGTGTTGATATCGAGGATCGCATCGTGTTCTTTCATGACGGCGAGCACGGCTTTGGCGCGTTCGCGAACCTTGGGCGTCTCCAGCGCCGGATCGTTGCCGCCGTGTCGTCGCACCAAATCGAGATGACCGACCACTTCGGGACGAAGCGAGGCCACCATTTCGGCGGCGATGTCGTAGTAGCGCAGCGCCAGACGCTCCAGTCCCCCCTGAGCTTCCACGGCCTGATCGAAGCGGTCCCGGGTGTAGTCGATGATGATGCCATCAACCCAGTGTACAGAGCCCACAAGATAGTCAAGGGCATGGACTTCTCGCAGGCCGCGCATGACCTCTGCGTAGCGTCCGTCGGGGATAACCTCGGCCTCGAAACCCGCCAGGATCTGGATCTGATCGGCATAGGCCACTTGAAGGCGCTTCGCTTCGGCGGCATAGCGCGCAAAAAGATCCGCGAGGTAGGCTGTGTCCCATCCCATGGCCTTTTCTTCGTCGTAAACGTGCTGCGGCTCGACCCGGGGCGCGTGCTCCGTGAGGCCATAGATGGGCATGCCCAGAGCGATAGCGCCTTGCACCAGTTGCTCCAGACGATCCTGGGCGTGATCGCAAAACTCGCCGGAATGTCCGCCATGGAGCGAGACTAGCCATGGGTACGGGGAAGAAATTTCGGGCATGGGCGGGGGCAACTCCTCTACAATGATGCGTGGGCCGCCAAGGATAGCGCAGTTCCGCGCGCAATGACAATTGATCCAGGCTTCAGGCTTTAGACTGGAGTTGAGTCCTGTGGATCAGCATGATAACCGCGACCCAAAGGACCCAAAGGACCCAAAGGACCCAAAGGACCCAAAGGACCCAAAGGACCCATAAGACCCATAAGACCCATAAGACCCATAAGACCCATAAGACCCATAAGACCCATTCACACGGAGTGCCAATCATGTCCACCCACACCGCCACGATCATCTGGACCCGCCGGGGCGCCGGCTTCGACTATGAAACCTACAACCGGGAACACGAGTGGGGCTTTGACAGCGGCCAGCGGCTGAATGCCTCGGCCGCGCCGGCGTACAAGGGAAGCGAGGACTGTGTGGACCCCGAGGAAGCCTTCGCGGCTTCCATTGCAAGTTGCCACATGCTGACCTTCCTCGCCATCGCGTCGAAGAAGAAGCTGGTGGTGGAAAGTTACACGGACGAGGCCGTGGCGCACCTGGAGAAGAACCCGGAGGGCCAACTCGCCGTGACGCGGGTGGAGCTCCATCCGAAGATCCGTTTCAGTGGCGAAAAAGTGCCGAACGAGGATGAAATCGCGCGTATGCACGAATCCGCGCACCGCAATTGTTTCATTGCCAACTCGGTCAAGACAGCGGTTGTGGTGTGCTAGCGATCATAGGCGCGGGACATGAGTTGAATGGTTTTTTGCAGCGACTCGCGCCACTCCGTCTCCAGCCGGGTGCTCCACTTCGGGTCGGTATCGGCCAGGGTTTGAACCAGAGCGTTCAGCCAGAAGGGGTAGAGTTCGGGCAGTATGTTCATGTGTCCGCGATTGTGGGTGACGCTTAGATTCTCCACGAAATTCACGGAGCCCGGGTCGCCCGCAGCGAAGGAGAGGGCGCGACCCACGCCGTCTTTCAGCAGGTTCTTCTGCTTCTTGAAGTCGGTATTGAGAAAGTAGGGCCCGATACGCGGATCGCTGGTGACGAAGCGCTCATAGAACTTGTCGTACAGCTTGTGTTCTTCGGCGCGCATGAGGCTTTCGCGCAGGGTCGCCGAAACCTGACTTGACACGTTGGTGCGCACGAAGCCGTCGGCCCCTTCGCCGGAAGCCTCCAGGCGGAAGCGCCCCACGACCAGTTGCAATTTGATGGACAGGCCGGAAAGCTTCTGTATGGCCTCTCGCGTGTCCGCCACGCGGGCCGCCGTGTCCTGGGCGGCGGTATTGGCGCTGGCCACATTCGCGGCCACGTCCCCCATCCCCTGGGCGGCATCGCCCGCGTTTCGGGCCACTTCATTGGCGCCCTCGGCGAGTTCGCCGATATTTCGCACGATCTCCTCCACGCCATGAACCGCCCCCATGACGCTGCGGGAGACCTCGTTTGCGCCGGTGGTGGCCTCCTGGATATTGCGGGCCACCTCGTTGGCGCCGGTGGCGGTGCTGGCCACGTTTCGGGCGATTTCCCCCGTGGTGGAGGTCTGCTCTTCCACCGCCGCCGCGATGGCCCCGGAGATGGAATCCATCTCGTCGATAACGCCGACGATGGAGGCGATGGCCTCGATGGTGTTGCGCGTGGTCGCCTGCATGGACTCGATCTGGGCGCGGATGCTCTCGGTGGCGGAAGCGGTCTGCTTGGCCAGCTCTTTCACTTCGCTGGCCACGACGGCGAAGCCTTTGCCCGCATCGCCCGCCGACGCCGCCTCGATGGTGGCGTTCAGCGCGAGGAGATTGGTCTGGGCCGCAATGGAGCTGATGGTGGCCACCACCTTCCCGATCTCTTTTGCCATGGCGCCCAGTTCGTCCACCTGATGCTGGGAGTCGCGCGCGCGCTCCAGGGCGTGGCCCGCGACCCGCGCGGCTTTGGAGGCGTTCTCCGCCACTTCGCCGAGGGAAGCGGACATTTCTTCTATGGCGGCCGCGACGCTGTTGACCGAACCGCGCATTTCCTCGCTGCGGTGGGAGACGGCGTCCATATTCACGGACATCTGCTCTACGGCGGCCCCGACGGAACCCAGGTTCTCCGAGACCTCACCGGACGCCTCGGAGACCGAGCTCGCGTTGGCGCTCATTTCTTCTATCCCGGCGGCCATGTTGGCGATGGTGCTGGAGGCCTCCTCCGTTGCGGCGGCGGCCGACTCGGTCTGTGCGCCCATCTGGCCCGCGCTGTCCGAGAGGGCGGAGGAGATCCTGGAGAGCCCCCGGGCCGTCTCCGCGAGATCGCCCGAACCGCTGGCAACGCTGCCGATCATGTCGCGCAGATTGGCGGACATGGTGGCGAGGGCCTGGGTAAGCTGGCCCACTTCATCGCGGCTGTGACTTGTAATCGTGGCGGTCAGATCGCCGCCCTGTATTTTGCGGGCAAAGGCCACCGCCTCGCCGAGGGGCCGCAGCAGGGAGCGGGCGGAGAGCCCCACAATGAAAATGACCAGCGCCACCGCAACCGTGGCCGATAGAAGCAGGCTGAGCATGGCCCGAACGGCGCCATCGTGGAGGGCGGTCACGCCGTCGCGCAGATCCCCGACCAGGTGGTCTTCCACCTCCTTCAGCAGATCGATGCGCGCCGTGCTTGCCTTGAACCATTCCACGGAATCCACGCCGAAGTTACCCTCGGCCGCCTTCTCCAGGGCAATCGCCCGCATGCGCTCCACCTCCCGCGCTTCGGGGCGCTGGAGGCGCTCTTCGAAGTAGGCCACCTGCGCGGGCAGGGCGAGCGACTCGAATGTGCGGAGATAGGTGCCCTGCTCGGCCACCAGCGTTACGAAGCGCTCGTAGAGCCCCGGGGGGAACTGTCCCGCGGCGAAGGTGTTGCTGAGGGTGGCGCGCTCAAGGCCCGCCCGCTCTTTGCCCTGAATGAAGCTGGCGTAGGTGTAGCCCTCCTTCGCCAGGACTCCATTCCCGATCTGCCGGACGGCCGCCTCAATCGATGTAAGGATCAAGGCGTGGGTCCGGGTGTACTCCGCCACGGCGTCCGGGGCCTTGATGGCCTGCGCATCCACCTGATCGCGGAGCCCGGCCAGGGCGTCAAGACGCCCGACAATCTCCGTCACCTGCCCGCCGAATTCATCGCCCAGGAAGCCGAGGTCGGTTCCTTCAAGGAAGGCGAGCAAGGCTTCGCGGGCCGGATCGGTCTTCTGGCGCTGGGCGGCGAGCTCCGCGCCGAACTTGGCCCCGCCGCTGCCGAGAAAGCCCGACGACGCGCCCCGCTCGGTCTGGGATTCGTGGACAAAGTCTCCGAGGGAAACCACGAGCCCTGCGATGCGCTCCACGCGGTCGGCTTCCCGAATGTCCCGGTAGTTTCCCGCGATTTGAAAGCACAGCACCACCACCGCGAGGGCGAGGGGCAGCCCCGCGCTCAGATACAGTTTCTGCCCTACCGAATTAAGCATGGGTCTCTCTCCCTTTGGCCACCCGCGGGCGTGCGTGGCCGGTCCACCACGACATGCGGCAACAATTCTTACACCGCTAATATATACAATAATGCCTTTTGTGTATATGTTTATTTTCGGCGCGCGCGCGGGAACTCGCGTGGCGCGTGAGAATCGTGGTAGCGTGGATTACACTTGACGCGAAGCAACAGATTTCGAAGCTACGGAGGTTCCCACCATGCTGCTAAACGCCCTGATCGCCGCCGCCACATCCCTGGCCGCATTGCACGATCCCGCCAGTGTTTCACCCCTCTCCACGGGCCATCAGTTTACCGAAGGCCCGGTCTGGCGGGCGGACGGCACCCTGCTGTTCAGCGATATTCCCGCGGATCGGATTTACACGGGCAAGCGTGAGATTTTCCGCGATCCGAGCGGACAATCCAATGGTCTGACGCTGGATCGGGAAGGGCGACTGATCGCGGCGGAACACAAGACGCGCCGGGTGACCCGGACGGAAAAGGACGGGACGATCACCGTGCTGGCCGAGACATTCGAGGGCAAGAAGTTCAACAGTCCGAACGATGTGATCGTTCGGGGAGACGGGGTTATCTTTTTCACGGATCCGCCCTACGGACTGGAAGGCGGTATGGCCAATTCCGAGCTGGGCTTCAGCGGGGTCTACGCAATCGAGCCCGAATCGAAAACGGTGACGCTGGTGGGCAAGCATTTCAACAAGCCCAACGGCCTCTGCCTGTCGCCCGATGAGAAGATGCTCTATGTCGCCGATACCGAGGGCGACCACGAGCCCTCGGAGAAGGTGGGCGACATTTGGGTCTTTGGCATCGGGGAAACCGGGGCCTACGAAGGCGGCAAGGTCTTCTGTCAACTCCCCTACCCCGACGGCATTAAGGCGGACACGCAGGGCAACATCTGGGCGACCTGCGAAGACGGCGTGCGGGTGTATGGCCCGGCGGGCGACCTGCTGGAGACGGTGGTGCTGCCGGAAGGTCCGGCCAACTGCGGTTTTGGCGGCAAGGATGGCAAGACCCTGTATGTCACGGCGCGCACGAGCGTGTACACGGTGAAAACCAGCGTCGCGGGGATTTTTCCCGCGGGTAAGAAATAGCGATGTGGCGACGATGGGACGGATCCGACGGATCCATGTAGTCGGCGGGATCTCGCCGATCCGTCTGATCGGTCTGATCCGTCTGATCGGTCCGACAATCCAACCGATGCGCCCGAAAATCTCAAATTCTTGAATCGCCACCGCTTGCGTACTACAATATGCGGGTTGTGCGCATAGTTTCCGAAGCGTCACGGATGCCCGCATGGTGCGGCACCCGAGCCTTGAGCACGGCCCGACGCAAATCGTCCCCTCGCCTTTCCCCATAAATCCGGGGCGGGCCTATTTTTACTCTCTGGAGAAAAAACATGCAAATCGATTTTGGCGGAGTTGAAGAACACGTCGTCACGCGCAAAGAATTTCCCATGGCGAAGGCCAAGAAGGTCCTGAAGGACGAAGTGATCGCCGTGATCGGCTACGGCGTGCAGGGTCCGGCGCAGGCGCTGAACATGCGCGACAACGGCTTCAACGTCATCGTGGGCCTGCGCAAGGATTCCAAGGAAAGCTGGAAGCGCGCGCAGAAGGACGGCTGGGAAAAGGGCAAGAACCTTTTCACCACCGAGGAAGCCGTGGAGCGCGCCACCGTGGTGCAGTTCCTCGTGTCGGACGCCGCCCAGAAAGCCTACTGGCCCACGCTGAAGAAAATGCTGAAGCCCGGCATGGCCCTCTATTTCTCCCACGGCTTCTCCATCACCTATAAAGAACACACCAAAGTCGTCCCCCCGGCGGATGTGGACGTGATCATGGTCGCCCCCAAAGGTTCCGGCACCTCGGTGCGCCGCAACTACCTGGCGGGCGTCGGCATCAACTCCAGCTACGCCGTCTTCCAGGACGCGACCGGTCGCGCCGAAGACCGCTGCCTGGCCCTGGGCATCGCCCTCGGCTCGGGCTACATGTTCCACACCACCTTTGAGAAGGAGGTATACAGCGACCTCACCGGCGAGCGCGGTATCCTCATGGGCGCCCTGGCCGGCGTCATGGAAGCCCAGTACGAAGTGCTCCGCAAGAACGGCCACAGCCCCGCCGAAGCCTTCAACGAAACCGTTGAGGAGCTCACCCAGAGCCTCATCCGCCTGGTCGACGAGAACGGCATGGACTGGATGTTCGCCAACTGCTCCGCCACGGCCCAGCGCGGCGCCCTCGACTGGTCGCCCAAGTTCAAGAAGGCCACCCTGCCGGTCTTCAAAGAGCTCTACGCCCGCGTTAAGAGCGGTGAAGAGTGCAAGCGCGTCCTCAAGTCCACCGGCGGCGCGGACTACAAGGAGAAGCTCGACAAAGAGCTTTCCGACCTGCGCAACAGCGAAATGTGGCGCGCCGGCGCGACCAGCCGCGCCCTCCGCCCGAATGTCCCCGAGGCCCAGCGGGTCAAGTCGGACAAGGGCGTTTCCGGACGCGGAAAGAACTAGCAAAATGGACCAGCGGGACCGGGCAAACGAATAGTTGTCCGGTCCCGCTTTTTTTGCTTTAATACCGAAAACTATGCCATGCTCCTTGGCGAGGGTGGAACGCTTACTACGGAGGCTTACATGGGCACCGTTGCGAAACAGGTAGAGATGCGCCGGCCCGGGGTGGAAACGGCTTCGGTTCGTTTTTTCCGGGGAGTCATGCGCACATCGGGCACGATTCCCTGGTCGAATTGTGTTTCGGAGCCTGAGCACCCTTCGTTGACCCCCCACTTCTGCCGGACGTCCGGGGAGGTAGCCCCCCGTTGAGCGATTTGATTCCAGGCGCCGTGGCCGGGCCGTTGGACGGCAAGAATTTTGAAGCCACCTGGTACGGCGACTATCTCCAGGCTCATCTCCTCACCGATATAGGCCTGAAGCGCCAAAAAAATGAAGACTCCTGCCTGATGTGCGCCCCGAAGAATCCCGTGCTCGCCGACGAGCGCGGTGTTTTGTTTTCCGTGGCGGACGGCATGGGCGGGGCGAGCGCGGGCGAATTCGCCAGCCGAATGTCGCTGCGGGCCATGCATCAGGCCTACTTCAACGGGCCGCGCGCGGCCATTCCCCCCTCCCTCCGGGACGCTCTGGTCCAGGCCAATCAGCAGGTATTCGAAGAAGCCGAGACCAATCCGGAGTATTCCGGAATGGGCACGACCGTTTCGGCGGTGCTCATCATCGGGGGCTGGGCCTATATCGCCCAGGTGGGCGACAGCCGGGTTTACCTGCTGCGCGAGCACTCGGGGATCCACCAGATCACGGAAGATCATTCCCTGGTGGCGGAGCAGGTGCGCAATGGGGTTATCAGCGAGGCGGAAGCCGAAAACAGCTCCTTCAAGAATCTCATCACGCGCGCCGTCGGCATCAAGGCCGATGTGGACGTCGATCTTTTTGCGGTGCGCCTCGAACAGGGCGACACCCTGCTCATCTGCTCGGACGGCCTCTCCAACATGGTGCCGAACGCCGATATCGCCGAATGCCTTTCGGACGGCGACTTGAAGGCGGGCACCCGCAAGGTCGTGGAACTCGCTCTGGAAAACGGTGGTACGGACAACGTGACGGCGGTAACGATCCGGGTGGTGGATGTGCCTCCGAGAACCCCGATCCAACCGGGTGCGCGGGAAATCGTCCTGCCCAGCACCAGCCTCTGGCAGCGCATCTTGAGTTGGTTTCGTTAAGGGATTGCGATAGAGGGTCGCCCCAATCTCCTCGGGTGCCGCCCGTACGCTGAGGAGCGCAGCGGGGGAGCTTACGGGTCAAGGCACTGAGTTTTACAAGTTTCACCCGCCCCCTGCCGCGTTCCCTTCAAAACAACACGCCTACCTTCTTCCGCCGCAATCACACACCCGTAAACTTGGTCGCCGCAGGCTCCCGCGTGTACGGGTGGCACCCCTTCATTGCCTTTGATCGCCAAAGAGTCACCCCTGCGGACGCGGTGCTACCGGCTGCGCTTCCGGGGCCCGCGGCGTTTCGCGCCGGGCCGCTTGCCCCGCGATGGATTGCGGCGGCTGACCTGCCCCTCGCCCACCTCCTCCACGGCCTGTAGCGATTTGGATATGGGAATGTACCGGGCCTGCTTGTCCTCCTGCACGTTGATACAATGGCACTGAGGGCAGGTGGAGTGGCGGAGGGCGTCGGTGTCCAGATAGATATAGGAGCAGAAGGTGCAGCGCCAGAGGTATTGCTTCTCCAGCACGAGATGGGCCTTGCGCGTGACGACTTCCGTCTGAAGCCAGATAAAGAAAGCGCCGGCGACGATAATGGAGGAATAGAGGATCAGGGCGGCGGGCAAAGAGATTTCGATCATCGCGACTGGCCCCTTGCCTCACGCTGAACCCGGAGGGTCGCGGTCTGGTTTGCGCCGTCACCCACCTCCAGCGGCTCGAAGCGGTACTGGAGCGCCGACAACTGAACCGCGTCCACGAGCTCGCGGGCGTCGAGGTTCGGGCTGAAGACATTGACCACCCGCCCGAGTGGGTTAACCTGCAACACCATTTCAATGGGCTGGGTAAATTCCGCCGGATCGATGTCCCACAGGGCTTCAATGGGCGGGGCGAAGAGGAGCTTGCGATCCGTGGGGGCGCCCGCCCAGACCACATAGGCTTCAAAGCCTTCGGCGGGCCTGCTGGCGGGGCGTGGCGCCGGTGTTTCTTCCATTGGCAGCGGGCTGGGCTCTACAACGCCGGGCGCACCGGAAAGGCGGAGTTGGGTGATGCTGCGGGACATGTTGGACAGTCCCCGGCTGAAGCGGGCCCAGCTATCGTCGGAGGGTTCGCGAAAGAGGGGTTCGGGCCGGATAGGTTCTGGATCGCTCTCCTCCCGTACACGAAGTCGGTCCAGTTCCGCGAATTCGATGGTGGGCAACTGGACGCCTGAATCCGCGCCGGCGAGTCCCCGCAACGCCAGTTGCGGGCCGGCGCCGCCAACCGGCGCCAGCACGTCCACAACGGGCCACGGCTCCGCCTCGGGGGTTACCGAAACGATGGTGAACTCGGTGAAGCGGATATCCTCCCGCGGGATGTAGGTCACGATCCGAAATACGGTCACCATGGACAGGTGAAAGATGGCCGAAACCAGAAGGGCCACGGCGAATCCCCGGCCGGCTTCGGGCTTGCGAAAGTACTGGTACCAGTCCTCGCGGGGCGCCTCGGTGGTCATGGCGTTCACCCGTCGTCGGGGGTCTGGGCGGCGACACTGAAGTGTTCGATGCCCACGCTGTTGGCGATCCCGAGCACTTTTACCATGCGGCCGGAGGTGACGCGCTCATCGGCGTAGATCATCAGAAACGCATCGGGGGTGGTCTCGCCGATAGCGGAAAGGGCCTCGGTCAGGGCGGCCCAGTCGCCGACTTCGAGGGGCTCCGCATGGGCTCCACCGCTGACCTGAATGATCCCCTCGTTGTCGGGACCGCCTTCGCCGGACTGGAGGACGAGCATGGCGTCTTTCGTCTCCAGCTCGGGTGTGCCTTCGGCTTCGGGTATTCGTATCGGCACGGAGGTCTGGGCCACGAAGGTGGACGACAGCATGAAGAAAAACAGGAGCAGCAGCACGACATCGATGAGGGGTGTCATGTCGAGTGACGCCACGATGCGCCGTTTGTGTTGCCGCTTGAAATGCATGGATCAGTCCCCGTCTTCATCCCGGTGGCGGGCCAGCAGATCGACCACCTCGGCCGAACTGATTTCCATTTCCACGACGAGGTTGTCCACCCGTGTGACGAGGTAATTGTAGACCACCAGGGCCGGAATGGCGACAACCAGCCCGGCGGCCGTGGTGATGAGCGCGTTGCCGATGCCCTCGGCCAGATCGGAGGGATTCACCAGGCCGCGTTTGTTCTGAATCTGGTCGAAGGCCTTGATCATGCCGGTCACCGTGCCGAGCAGCCCGAGGAGGGGCGCGACGTTGGCGCAGGTGGCCAGGGCGGAGAGACGGCGCTCCAGGTGGGGCATTTCCAGATTGCCGGCGTCTTGAATGGCCTCGCGCATCTCGTCCTTGCTCCGGTTGTGCTTGAGCACGCCGGCCTTCATGAGGCGCGCGATGGGCGCGTCGGTCTCGTCGCAAATCTGGATGGCTTCCTGGATGCGGTTTTGCCGCAGGACCTGGCGCATGGTCTCCATGAACTCGCGGGTGTTGATGGAGGCGCGGCGCAGAAAGAGCAGGCGGTCGATGACGATCGCCAGGGCCACGAAGGAACAGAAGAAGATGGGCCACATGACAATGCCGCCCTCGGAAATCAACTCATAGGGTATGAACGATGGTTCGGCCAAACCACAAACTCCTGTTCTGTTGGCGGTGGTGATGTCGGGGGCAGTCCGTAATAAATGGGTCGTATGGGTCGTATGGGTCGTATGGGACAAGGGGTCGATCTCATTCCAACCCATAAGACCCATTCCCGCCCGCACGTCTCAGTGACTCACCAGCGTGCCCAGCCCTTCGCGGGTGAAGATTTCGAGCAGCAGGCTGTGGGATACGCGCCCGTCGATAATATGCGTCTTGCGCACGCCCGCCGTCAATGCGGTGATGCAGGCTTCCACCTTGGGAATCATGCCGCCGGCGATAATCCCTTCACCGCGAAGCCGCCCCACTTCATCCACACGCAACTGGTGGATCAGAGAATCCGGGTCCTTCACGTCGCGCAGGAGCCCCGGGGTGTCGGTGAGAAAGACGAGCTTCTCGGCACGGAGGGCGCCGGCAACTTCACCGGCGGCCGTGTCGGCGTTCACGTTCCACGTGCCGCCCTGGGCATCCGTGGCGACGGGAGCAATGACGGGAACGAGCCCGGCGGCGGTCAGGGTGTCCACGATACGGGTGTTCACCTGGACGATTTCGCCCACGTGGCCGATGTCGGATCCATCCGGCATGAGCTTCTTCTGGGCGAAGAGGAGGTTGCCGTCTTTGCCGGAGAGGCCGACGGCGTTGCCGCCCGCGCGGTTGAGCAGGCTGACGATATCTTTGTTGAGCTTGCCGGCCAGCACCATCTCCACGACTTCAATCGTGGCGTCGTCCGTGACACGCAGGCCGTGGGCGTTGAAGGACGACTGAATATTGAGCCGTTTGAGGGTATCGTTGATGGCCGGACCGCCGCCGTGGACGATGACGGGGTTCATGCCCACGTACTTCATGAGCACGATGTCTTCTGCGGTGCTTCGGCGCAACCCGGGATCGGTCATGGCGGCGCCGCCGTATTTGATGACGACGGTCTTGCCTTCGAAATCGCGGATGTAGGGCAGGGCCTCGATGAGAACGGCGGCTTTCTGTATGGACTCTTGCATGTTACCTGCTCTGCGGACGGCGCTGCCGCCACTCAAATCTGGGGTGAAACGTTTGGCCCGCGTTCCGGGCATGGATCAGGTTCGGTAGTCGGCATTGATGGAGACGTAGGCGTGGCTGAGGTCCGAGGTCCAGAACACGGCCGAACCGGGGCCGTCGCCCAGACTGACCGAGACCACGATATCGCGCTGGCTCATAATGGTCTTGGCCGCCGTCTCGTCGAAAAGGGTTGGAAGGCCCTCGTGCACCACGGGCAGATCGCCCAGCAGGATGCTCAGGTCTTCGGGGGAAAAGGTCACACCGGAATAACCCGCCGCACAGGCGATCCGGCCCCAGTTGGCATCTTCGCCGAAGAAGGCGGTCTTGCACAACTGAGAATGGGCGATGCTCCGCGCGGCGGTCTTGGCGTCGTTGTCGTTCTCGGCGCCGTTGACCCGGATCTCGATGAATTTGGTGGCCCCTTCGCCGTCGCGCACCACGGCCTGGGCCATGGCGACGCAAATCTGGTCCAGGGCCTCACCGAAGGCCTCGAAGTCGGGTGTGCCGGGCTCCAGGGCCGCTCCCATGGCCATGCCGTTGGCCAGGCAGACCACGGCGTCGGAGGTGCTCATGTCGTTGTCGACGCACATGCAGTTGAAGGAACGGTCCACCGAGTGCTTGAGGGCGGCGCGCAGGTTCTCCGGCGCAATCCGGGCGTCCGTGGTCAGCACGGCGATCATGGTGGCCATGTTGGGCGCGATCATGCCGGAGCCCTTGGCCATGGCCCCCAAACGAATGGGCCCGGTGCTGAGGGGGATCTCGATAGCCATTTCCTTGGCGACGGTGTCGGTCGTCATGATGGCCTGGGCCGCATCGAGGTTCCCCGCGGGAGAAAGGGCGTTCACACAGCCGTCCACGCCGTTCAGGATGCGATCCATGGGCAGTGGCACGCCAATAACACCCGTGCTCAGTACGGCAACTTCCGTCACGGGCACTTCCAGGGCCAGCGCGATACGCTCGGCGGTCTTCTGGGCATCGGCCACGCCAATGGACCCGGTGCAGGCGTTGGCATTGCCGCTGTTAACAAAAATGGCCCGGCCTTCGCCGCGGATGCACACGCCCTCGGTCCACTGGATGGGCGGGGCCTTGAGCACGTTGGTGGTAAAGGTGCCCGCGATGGAGGCCTTGACCTGGCTGGTCACCAGGGCGCAGTCCTTCCGATCCAGACCTTTCCCCTTGATGTTGCCGTTGAAGCCGGAGGCCTGAAAGCCCTGGGGCGCGCAGACGCCGCCGTCGATAATTCTCATGGCGCAAGGCCTCCATAGAGCAAGCCGGTCGTTTCTTCGAGGTCAAACATGAGGTTCATGCACTGCACGGCCATGCCGGAGGTACCGCCCACCAGATTGTCGATGACGCAGAGCAGCAGCAGATTGCCCGTGCGGCGATCATGGAACCAGCCGAAGTCGATGAAGTTGGTTCCGCGCACGTGCTTCACTTCGGGGGCCGCGCCCTCGCCCAGCACGCGGATGAAGGGCTCGCTGGCGTAATCACCATAGTAGTCGGCGGGATTGAAGTTCGCCGTGGGCCGCAGCACGATGGTGGTGTGAATCCCCCGGTTCATAGGGGCCACATGGGGTGTGTACTGCACCTTCCAGGTGTTGTTCAGGGCCTGCTCGATCTCGGGGATGTGCTGGTGCACGGCCACTTTGTAGGCCTTGAAGTTCTCATTCATCTCCGGGAAGTGCAGGGCCTCGCTGGGGGTCCGACCCGCGCCGGAAATGCCGGAAACGGAATTGATCACGATGGATTCCGGGGCAATCGGCGCGCTCAGCAGGGGCCGCAGGGGCGTGATGATGCTGATGGGGTAACACCCCGGCACCGCGACAAGATTTGCACTCCGCAGGGGCTCGCGCCAGCCGGGAACATAGCCATAGACCGCTTCGTCGAGCAATTCCGGGGCGTGATGCTCGGTCTTGTAGTACTCGGCAAAAAGTTTCGTATCTTTCAGGCGGAAATCGGGTCCAATATCGATCACCCGGACACCGGCGGCGCGCAGGCCCTTTACAATCGTTGTGGATTCCGCGCCAGGCACGCCCACGAAGACCACATCGCACTGGGCGGCCAGCTTTTCGGGCTCGAAGGCCACGAAAGCAAGATCGGTCAACGAACGGAACTGGGGCAGCACGGCATCCACCCGCTGCCCGACGGCACTGGAGGAGACGGCGGCCACCACCTTCACATGGGGATGGGGCAGCAGCAGTCGGAGCAATTCCCGACCGCCGTATCCTGTTACGCCTACTATACCTGCACGAATCATAAAACCTGCCTTTTCTAGAGCCCAGTATTATAGTCGCGGGCCCGGAAGGGGTGCAAACACCGGGGGATGCGCGGCTCTTTCCGGTGCCCTGCGCCATGCGCACCTTGCGGGATTTTCGGCAGGATCGATGCCAACTCTATTGCATTCTTTTCCGCAATTCCGTATGATTGTTGGGCTAGTGTCACCCCAAGCAACCCGCTGAGACTTACTTGCGATCACCCCGTTACACCCGCTCGCCCACATCCCCCGCCCCTTCAGGCGCCAGGCGGGCCGGTGCCGTGTCTCGTGGCCGACTTTCCCAACACCTCCGTGAAGGTGCACCGTTGTGAAACATGCAGGCGACTTTCTGCTGGGTATTGCCGGACTTCAGGCCGGCCTGATCCGCGCGGACGACTTTGCCGCGATCGTTCGGGCGTGGGATTCCGGTGACGGCGAAGCCACCTTCGGGCAGGTTCTTGCTCAATCCAGCCGGGAGGATGCGGTGGAGCAGCTCCGGATTCATGCCTCGCGACTCGCTCAAGTCGCGGAGCGGGATCTTCCCGGAGCTTCGGCGGAGTTGCGGGAAGTGATGAAGTCGCTGGGTCTCAGTCCCCACGAGGCCATCACGCTTCAGCCGCCGGACGGCTTTCTGGACGCGCCGGGCGCGGGCGACGAAGTTGCGGAGGAAGTGCCGGGGCGCTACCAGTTCTCCGTGGAACATGCCCAGGGCGGTATGGGAAAAATCCTGATCGTCTTTGACAGCTTCCTGGCCCGCCGCATCGCGCTGAAGGAACTGCTGCCGCCGACCCCCGTCTCCAGTAACGCCTCCACGCTTGAAGTGCGGGGACCGGGCCCCGGACCGCTGGCCCAGCAGCGGCAGGCGCGCTTTCTTTATGAGGCGCGCATCACGGGACAGTTGGAGCATCCGAGCATCGTGCCCATCTATGAGCTGGGTCGCCGGGCCGATGGCAGCCTGTACTACACGATGCGGCTGGTCAAAGGAAAAAGCCTTCGCCAGGCGATCCGCGCCGCGGGGTCTCTGGAGGGGCGTCTCCGACTCCTTTCCCATTTCACCAGCCTGTGCCAGGCCATCGCGTTTGCCCACAGCCGTGGCGTGATCCATCGGGATATCAAACCGGGGAACGTGATGGTGGGCGAATACGGCGAAACCGTGGTCATTGACTGGGGTCTGGCCAGAATGCGCGAGTCCAGCGCCGATCTGGAAGGCGGCGGGGTGGTGCGCCCGGACATCGACCTGATGAAGGAGGCGGAGGCGGATGTGGTGGCGGTGGGCACACCGGCCTACATGCCGCCGGAGCAGGCCCGGGGCGATGTCAACGCCATCGACGAGCGATCCGACGTGTACTCCCTTGGCGCGGTGCTCTATGAACTGCTGACGGGCAGCGCGCCCTACCCGGACCCGACTTCCGCATCGGCGCTGAATAAACTCCTGGCGGCCCCGCCAACCCCGATTTCGGAATTGGTGCCGGAAGCGCCGGAGGAGCTGGTGGCGATCTGCGGGCACGCCATGGCCCGAACCCCGAATGACCGCTATCAGTCGGCGCGCGAACTGGCCATTGACATTGAGCATTTCCTGGCGGGACGCCTGGTGGGGGTCTATCGCTACAAGCCGATGGAATTGTTTTCCTACTTCGTGCGCCGCTTCAAGGCGCCCCTGCTGGTGGGTGGCGTGGGCCTGCTCGGGCTGCTGGCCACCGGTACCGTGGCCTATCTGCAGGTCCAGTCGGAGCGGAACAAGGCCGTTCAGGAATCGATCCGCGCCCAGGAAGCCGAACGGCTTGCGGAGACCGCACGGCAGAATGGGGAGCAGGAGTTTTATCTGGCGGCCATCTCCAGCGGACGCCGCTTCATTTCGGATGGCCAGTTTCTCCGCGCCATGACCCAGTTGGAAGATTGCAGCGAGCGCTTTCGCCACTGGGAATGGGGTCATCTGGTCTATCTCTGCAACCGCGACCAGCGGACCTTTCGCGCGCACAGCCCCGAGACGGCATGGTCCGTCGACATCACAAGAGACGGGCGCTACGCGGTGACGGGAGGGTTTGACAAGACCGCGAAAGGTTGGGAGATGGCCTCGGGGAAGGCCTTGTTCACTTATGAGAGTCCGAACGGCGCAATCATTGAAGTTTCCTGCCACCCGACCCTTCCCGTGGCGGTTTTCGCGGAGGAAGGGGGAACCCTGACCCTGTACGCGATGGAAGAGAAGAAGGTCCTTTCGAGTTGGCGCGTCACGGAAAAAGGTGATGTGAATTGCGTTCAGTTCAGCCCCGACGGTCGGACCTTTGCTTCGAGCGACGAACAGGGCCACATCCGCATGTGGGACTTTGAGACCCGTGCGGAGCGCTGGTCCATCGCGCCGGTCGAGGGGGGCATCGAAACGCTGGACTTCAGTCCCGACGGCACCCTGCTGGCCACATCCGACAGGAGCAAATCGATCTCGCTTTGGAAGGCCGCCGATGGAACGCCGTGGAAATCGCTGACCGGCCACGCGAGCCGGGTAACCTCAATGGATTTCAGCCCGGACGGCAAGTACCTCGCGAGCGGCGGGCGAGACCGCAATATATTCATCTGGGACCTGGATACGGGCGCCGCGGCGCGGCAAATACTGTCCCCCAAATCGACGATTTGGTGTGTCGCCTACTCGCCCGATGGCCGCTTCCTGGCGAGTGGCAACTCCGATCGCGATCTGGACCTCTGGAACACGGCGGACTGGACCCTGAACCGCACCTATCAGGGCCACCTGCGGCAGATTTACTGCCTGAGTTTCAGTCCGGATGGCGGCGCGCTGCTGTCCGGCGACGACGAGGGCATCGTGAAGCAATGGGATATCCGCAATCCGAATACGGTGGACGAGCATTGGACGCTGAGGGGTCATACGGGGATGATCAATCACGCCTCCTACAGCCCCGACGGCGCCCTGCTGGCCACGGCCGCGGGTGACTGGCAGACCAACGATGACACCACCGCGCGCCTGTGGGACTCTGAAACCGGCAGCCCGATTGGGGTGCTGGCGGGTCACACGGCCTCGGTGCGCCATACGGAGTTTCACCCCGATGGGAAGGTGCTGGCCACGAGCAGCCATGACGGAACGGTGCGTATCTGGGATACGGCCACGCGGGAACTGTTGCGGGTCCTGGGTCCCTTTGACGTGCGGGTTAATGTCTCGGAATTCAATCCCCACACGCCATCGGAGATCCTGATCGGCCTTTACAACGGGGAACTGGTGCTGGCGAACTGGACCAGCGGCGAGATCATCGCGCGATGGAAGGAGCACGAGGGCGAAGTGCTGGGCCTTTCCTACCACCCGAAAGGCGAGTGGTTCGTTTCCGCCAGCGCGGACGATACCGCGCATGTGATGCGGGCCGAGACGCGGGAACGGGTAAAGATCCTCGAACATGCCGAGGCGAACATCCCCTCCGCGGTATTCTCTCCCGACGGCCAGTGGCTAGCCACGGGCGGTCACGACTGGCGGGTGAAATTGTGGGCTACGGGCACCTGGGAGCAGGTTCACGAACTGCAGGGCCACACCCAGGGCGTATACTCCGTCAGCTTCAGCGACGACGGGCGGCGCCTCCTCTCCACGGGCACGGACGGCATTTCGATCCTCTGGGACCTTGCCACCCTTCGGGAGGTGCTCCAGATCCCCGGCCGCATCGGTGCGATGCGCCCCGGGAACGCCGACATCGTGACCGCGACCACAACGGGCGACGCCTTTGTCTTTCCCGCCTTTCCGTGGAAGTCGGAAGCGTACCCCGGCGCGCCGGACCTGCCGCTGAGTGTGCGCGCGGAGGCCACGAAACGCGAATTCTGGGAATCGAGACTCTCCACCAGGGGTAAAGCCGCACCCGGACAACGTCCTTGAACCTGACCGGGAATCTGCTACAATGCAGAGGAGCGCAGAAAATCCGCTTCAGGCTGTGGGCGGATCTTGGGGCCCGGTTTCGGGCAAACATCAGGCGAGAGGACACCATCATGGGCAACATCCAGATCGATACGTCGCGTTTTCGCAAGACCCACCCGGGCGAGCCGGATTCCCACCAACTGGCCCTCTGGACTTTTCATATTGCGGAGCAGGAGGTCAACTTCTGGGGCCGCTACACCGTTGCCGAGGAGACGGCCCGCTATTTCGCGCGCACGCGCGGCCTGGACAGCGGTGTCATCACCCTGGTGGAAAGCAGCGGCCACACCCGCGGATTTGTCTCCCATTAATCGGGAACCCGCCCAGCGCGGCCCCCGGAAGGAACAGGCCATGAATGACGAGCCCGTGTCCACGCTCCAGCATTTTCCCAATGAAATGGTGGCTGAAATCGCGCGCTTGACCCTCGACACCCATGGGATCCCGTCCGTCGTATCGCGGGATGATTGCGGTGGGATGGAACCCTACCTGCAGGCGGGCCTGGGCGTTCGACTGCTGGTGCACGAATCCAATTTTGCCGAGGCGCGCCGAATTCTCGATGCCATCGAGGAGACGGAGACGCAGTTCGAGTAGCGCGTTTTCTTGCCGGGTCGCCCGCGACGACAAGCATGAAGTCGGAACGTCCGGGCTATCTCCTCCGCGACCTTCTTCGGCTTTCGCCACCCTCGCACATGGTCACCCCGCCGTCGGCACGGCCAGGGCCGCGTGGGCGGCTGGATCGTTCCCACCGAGCCAGTTCCCTTCGATGGTATACGTCACATCCGGTACCGGTCGCGGACAATCTTCCCCGCCGATGGTGTCGTAGCTGATGTCGCCCTCAATCCGAACTTCGGGCTCCCCGGCCTGGCGCACGATGGAAATTGTTGTGGGCGCGCCGAGGCGCAGCGTGGTTGTTCCTTCGGCCCCGCGGATAGTCAGCGCCGTACCATGCACCAGCGTCAGCGCGTCGCGATCACGGACCAGCGTAAACGCGGCATCGCTCTCAATGCGAACACCATCGCCAAATTCCGCCAGCCCCGGCCCGAAGGCCATGTGATACGTATGCTCCACCGTGGTCAGCCGCAGGGCGTCGGAACGATTCAAGGCGGCCTCCACCGATTGGAGATTGGGCGTCTCCTTCCAACTGTCCCACACGGCCAGAAAGGGCGCATGGTCCTGACGGCGCACACACAGGGTCTGGGTCGGGGGAAAGGCGGGCGTGATCACGGCGTTATCCAATGGATAGGTCTCCAGCGCAAAGACCCGGGTGGATGGTGCGCCGAGCATGGTCAGGCGCGAAGTCACGCCGTTCACCGGCCACTGGGCAGTCCAGACCTCATTTGATGTCGCCGCGAGCACATTGCCCGAGCCGCCCGCGATCCAGGTTTCCGGCGTGAAAGCCCCGGACTCGACGGGCAGCGAAATCGTGGGCGTCGGGCCGGCGTGGTTCACGATCCAGTCGTGGATCTCCCCGCCCTCCACGCGAAAGCAATCGAAGATGATATCCTCCACCACCGCGACCGAACGTCGATACACGGGCACCTGGGGATAGAGCTTGTCCCCGTGCGCCTCGGCGAACTGAACGATGGGGCCCGCGTGAAAATAGGCGATGACGGGTGTCTGCTCGGGCGTGAGATCCTCGCCCTGGGGGCCGGATTGTGAATCCACGGTGACCGTATTGTGCGCGAAGGTCCGGGTGCCCAGTTCGCGCAGGCTTTGCTCGTTGTAGGGCACGCTCTTTTCCAGCGCGAGCAACTCGCCATGGGCGAAGTGGGTCAGGCCGAGATGATCGGCATGCTGGTGGCCCCCGCCTTTGATCAGCGCGTTGAGGCCAGCCCAGACGCGGTTCCCCTTCCATTCATTACGCAGCGACACCCAGCCACTGGAGAGGTTGGCGCTGGTGAAGGGCTGATCGTGCTGTACAATCGCGGGCGCGCCATAGAGCAGGCCATCCCATGAGCGGGCGCCCTCCCGATATCGCGGATAGTCGCCGACGGCCTTGATATCGAAATAGCGATAGCCCACCTCGGCCGTGGACACATAGTTTTCCATGCCCGATCGGGCTTTGGTGGAATCGCCGATGATGGTCATGGTGCGATCCGGCATAGCCATCGAAAGGAACCAGGTCAGGGCATTCTGGATTACCTTGCCGCCCGTGCTTTCGCGCACGGTGAGGTCATATTGGTCGGCCGGGAATCGCACCGGATCCATTTGTGACACATGACGGGAAAGGACGGCATATTCACAGAGGTGGTTAACCGGATAGAGGTGATAGCCCGAGGCCAGCTCCCAGAAAGCGCCGTCCGGATTGAAATGGGTGGCCAGAATCCGGTTCATGCTGCGGTGTTCCGGAAGGGCCTCGCGGCTGAAAGCGCCATAGCCAAAGGACCAATCGATCAAATCCTCCCGCTCCAGGGCCAGGGCCGCCTGCAGGATGGTGCGGTGCCATTGATACACGTTGTTGTGATCGTAAATGTAAACCGGCTCAAACATCACGTCGTCCA
Source organism: Candidatus Hydrogenedentota bacterium (assembly GCA_016791475.1). Taxonomy (NCBI): domain Bacteria; kingdom Pseudomonadati; phylum Candidatus Hydrogenedentota; species Candidatus Hydrogenedentota bacterium. The sequence continues at coordinate 151,083 of JAEUWI010000007.1, read as the reverse complement.
GCATACGCTGGATGGCGTTGACCTCCACCATGGCGCGCTCATCGGGCGTCATGCGATCGCGCAACAGCTCGTAGGTCTGAGCGAGATCGAAGAGGATCTTGTTGTCCCCCTCGCGGTGATAGGTGAAGATGCTGCCATACTGGCGAAAGGTGGGCATATCCGGCGATAGATCCTTGCCTGGACGCCAGGGCATGGAACGCATGCGCTCCGCATAGAGCAACAACAGCTCGGTGGCCCTGTCGAGCAGGCGGCTGTCCGCCTCCATGCGCCCGATCAACGCCATCTCCACCATGCGCTGGGTCAGCGTGATGTGAAAAAGACACACCCAGCCATCGTAGAGGTCGCCGTGGTAGCGATCCGAAGGCGTGTAGACACCCGAGTCCACTTCCGGCGCGAACGTCTGCTTGCAGGTGCCGCACTGGAAAGCATCGGGATTGAAGGGATCAAAATTGAGGCTTACGCGATCCTTCGGACACGAAAAATTGTGGTAGACGTTGCCGCCTTCGGTCGGGAAGATACGGCGGAGCTCATCCGAAGGCAAATCGACCCAGGGCTGCACCGCGCGCTGGTGGGTGGCGTAGACATCCCGCGCCCAGGACTCGGTCGCGATCTTTTCGCGTATCTCCGCGATGGTGCCATCGGTGATCATGCCGGCGGGATGCTGCCAGGCGGCGGAAAGCGTGAAGGAGAGAAGCGCGAGGGTGAACTGCATGGAAAGAATTACTCCGAGAATGGATGCGTGGCTGACGCGGTGCAGTGTAGATCACCGGGATTGGCAAGTTCACTCGGGCCATTGCAGCGCATCACCCCGGCGCATTGCCCCGGCGCCCGCGCTATGTCAGAATGACGCGCACATTGAAAGGATTCTTTTGCCATGACTTCGTTCCTCTTATCCATGCTGGCGCTGACCGCCGCGGTCGAGTTGCCGGCCCGGGAAGTCGTCAACAAAACGGTGGGTGTGTATCGCGACCTCGATTTCGCCGTGAACGCGGATGAGTCGATTCAGCTTGATTTCTACGTGCCCAGGGCCGGCACGGCCCCCCTGCCCGCCATTGTCGTGATAGCCGGAGGCGCCTTTCTCGCTCAGGACGAAAAGAAATTCAAGGACGAGGCCCGAATTCTCGCAGAGGCCGGTTTCGCCGCCGCCAGCATCGCCTATCGCGGCTGGCCCGGCGACTCGTTCCCGGCTGCAGTGGAGGATGCCAAAGCGGCGGTCCGCTATCTTCGGGCCAACGCGGTCACGTTGAATATCGATCCCGATCGCATCGGTGCGTTTGGACAGTCCGCCGGCGCCTATCTGGTCGGCATGCTGGCCGTCAGCGCCGGTGAGGCGGAGCTGGAAGGAACTGGGGGAAATCCCGGCGTACCCAGCGGCATCAAAGCTGCCGTTTGCTTTTCCGGCCTCTTCGACTTCATTCGCGGTGAAGGCGGCGAGAAAGAGGGTGGATCCATCGCCAAGCGCACCTTTAACCGACTCTGGATCGGTGGCCCGCTGGAGGAAAACCCCGAGCTCTGGGCGAAGGCCTCCCCGATTAGTTACATCACACCCGAGGACGCCCCCATTCTGTTTGTGCATTCTCGCAAGGATTCCATGGTGCCCTGGTCGCAGTCTGAACAAATGTATCAAGCGCTCAAGAAGGTGCGACCCGAGAGCAAATTGATGCTGCTGGACGAAGGCGGGCACAACATTCGTGACAATCGCAAGGTCAAGGACGAAGCCTGGGCCGCGGCAATCGCCTATTTCAAGGAGCACCTTTAACCCACGCCATTGACGGCTCGCCGTGTCGCCTCTACAATGACGGAAAGGCAACGCACAGGGAGTCTCCGCCATGAATCTGCTTCTCCTGCCCTTGTGGGCACTGCTGGCCGTGGATACGCCAACCCCGGAATCGCTGAGTGATACGGTGGCGCTCTATCGAAATCTGGAGTTTGCCGCCTATGGCGATGAAAAGCTCCAGCTTGACCTCTACGTGCCACGGAACATTACTGATCCCGTGCCGTGCATCGTGGTCATTCCCGGAGGAGGATTCCGACCGCAGGTGAAGGAAAAGTTTGGCGAGGCCGCGCGCCAGTTTGCCGAAGCGGGCTTTGCTGCGGCGAGTATCGGATATCGCGGCTGGCCGGACGATCCCTTTCCCGCGGCGGTTCACGACACGAAAGCGGCGGTGCGATTTCTGCGCGCCAAAGCGGGCCTGTACAAGATTGACGCGGCGCGTATCGGCGCCTTTGGACAATCGGCGGGAGGGCATCTCGCAGGAATGCTGGCCGTATCCGATGAACCGGCCCTGGAGGGCGACGGGGGAAACGCGGGTGTGTCCAGCCGAGTGCAGGCAGCGGTAACCTTCGCGGGGGTCTTCGATCTTATCGAGCGCTTTCGCGAGACTAACGTCGCTGAAAACAATCCGGAGAAGCGCCAGTCCAACGGTGCCTGGGTCGGTGAGCCCTTCTCCCCCGACAGCGCCCGCTGGAAGCAGGCTTCGCCGTACTTCCATGTATCCGACGGCGACGCGCCCATGCTCCTGGTTCATTGCAAGGATGACAACACGGTGGCCTGGACCCAGTCGCAACGGATGCACGAAGTCATAAAGGTCGTGCGCCCGGAAAGTCGCCTTCTACTTTTCAACGAAGGAGGCCACAACATTCGCGGTTCGGAGAACGTGAAAAAAGAGGCCTGGGCCGCGACTATTGCCTTCTTCCGCGAGACCCTTTTGAAACCCCAGCCGGAAATGCCCTTTGTCCCGGTAGTCGCGCCCACGCACGCGGACGTCTCTTATGGCCCCTACAAGCGCAACGTGATGGATGTGTGGCTGGCGAAGAGCGATAAACCTACGCCCATGCTGATTTCCATTCACGGCGGCGGATTTCGCGGCGGCAACAAGAAGGTCAGCAATCGCCTGCTGAGCGCCTGCCTGGAGTCGGGCATTTCCGTAGCCGCGATAACCTATCGCCTGACGGATGAGGCCATGGCCCCCGCACCCTTCCTCGATGCGGCGCGTGCGATACAGTTCATTCGGCTCCACGCGGAAGAATGGAATATCGATTCGGCGCGCCTGGCGGCCAACGGCGATTCGGCGGGCGCGGGCATCTCCCTGTGGCTGGGGCTGCACGACGATCTCGCCGACCCGGACAATACGGATCCCGTATTGCGCGAATCGACGCGGCTCGCGTGCATGGCGGTGGAGAACGGGCAATGCTCCTACGACCCCCGCTTCATCCGAGCGCTTGTTCCCGAAATGGCCACTTGGGAGCACCCCGCGCTGGGCTACCTCTTCGGCGTAAGGCCGTCGGAGATAAACCAGCTTTCCGAAGAGAAATCACGCCTTATGGAGGAAGTCGCCGCCATTAACCACGTGAGTAGCGATGACCCGCCGGTGCTCATGACGTACAACAGCGCGGCGGACGAAGCCGTGACCTCGCTGCGCATCGGCATTCACCATCCGCGCTTCGGATTCGCCCTCAAGGAAAAGCTGGACGCGGTGGGCGTGCCTTGCGAGGTCGCTTGCGGCTATGAGGGCAAAGGAGAAGAGCGGGACGCACTCATCATGGCGTTCCTGAAGCGGACGATCCTGTAGCCGGCGGAGTGAGCCCAGCCTCGACCCTGTGTATGAAAGCGTTAATGGCCTCGGCAACCGCCTCGGGCTGCTCCACGAGCAATGCGTGAGAGGCATTGGCTATCCAGGCCATCTCGATGCTCTCGCGCTCAGGAATCTGCATGGCGGCGCGATCGGGCACGGGGTTCATGTTGCGATCACCCCAGATTTGCAACATGGGAACCTTCGTCTTTTTCAGCGCGCCATTACCGTCCCAGTTGCGCCATACGGATCCGAAATTCTGCCGCTCCGCCTCGGTCAGCCGCGCCAGGCCGCGCTCGCGATTCGCCGTGCGCTCAGCTTCGTGCTCGGGGCTGAGCGGAAATTCCGGCAGGTGGCCGAAGGCGTTTTTCTGCACCGTGTGGTGCGTCCAACCCTCGATGGGAATGGATCCCGCAAGGCCCTTCGGCTCGCGCCCCGCGATCTCGACCGCAAGCATGCCGCCAATGCTGTGGCCACTGATGTAATAGCGCTCCAGCTTCAGATGCTCCACAACTTTCAGCACGTCATCTGCAAAAAGTTCCATGGAACCGTTCAGCGTTGCGGGCGAGCTGTCGCCATGGCCCCGCAACTCGACGATGACAAGACGAAAGCTCGGTTCAAGATGGGCGGCGAGCCGGTTGTAGACCAGGTAGTCCCCCCAACTCCCTGGAATCAGCACCAGCGTGGGACCGCCTCCTTCGCGCGTGTGCCAGGCCAGGCGCGTGCCATCGTCCAGCGTGAGATGGTTGTGGGTAAAGGCTTTCGCCATGGCCTCGTTAACCGCGGCGAGATCCGCCAGGGCCTTCTCGCCGGGTGTCTGGGCCTGAAGCGTGGCGGAAAGGTAAGCGACGATGATTGTGGTGAGTATTCGAATCAAGCGCATGGTAGATCCCGGTCGGCGTTGGGGCCTGAGAGAACGAAGCCTTAGTTTCGTAGGATTTAACCCCACGGGACTCGGGGAACGCAACTGGTCGCGAGCGCCCGACCCCAAGGGGGGCTCCGAACCACCGTCAGGCCATCAGCCAATTTCATTGACAGGATCCGAAGCGCTTGCTATGCTTCCGCCATGGAATGCCTGCATCGAAAGATCGTGCAACGTGTCGTACCCGTGCTCGCGGGACTGCTGCTTTGTGCCTCCATCGTCGCCGGCTTTGACCACAATCATCGTTGCCACGTGAAAGGCCCTGACGAGAATCCCTGTTGCGCGTGCAGCCTGGAACTCCTTCTGGGCGGCTGCGATGGGGCGGTGTCGGATCTTCACGCCCTCGACATTGCCCATGCGTTTCTGACGCCCGACATGCCCGACGTTTCCCATTCGGGCAGCCAGTATCATCAACTTGCGTGCGGCCTGCGCGCACCTCCCGCTGCCTGGTTTCCCTCGTAGTCTCTGGAAAACTACCTGAAACAGACCCCCTCGTCCGTCTGCGGGTATCCCTTGCGATAACCCGGAGTGCGGCCGCACACGGGAGGAAATCATGCGAATTACGCTTGCATTGGCCCTGCTTATTGCCTGCGCGGGCGCCCGGGCCCAAACCGATAAGACGGTAGAGGCCCTGGTACAAAAAGTTGAAGCCCTAACCAAAACCATGGAGCAGCTCAACAGCCGGATCGAGACACTGGAGGCGGAGAACAAGACCCTCAAGGAGGGTCAGGAAACCATCCAGCAGGATGTGGCCGCCATACCGCCGCCGCCCGCTCCGCCTGCACCCAGCCTGAATCCGGACATTGGTGTGGTGTTTGACGTGGTCGGCAATCTGACGGAGGACTCGCCGGACGATACCCAGGAGGATGAAGGCTTCGACCGTTTCAGCGTGCGCGAGATCGAGCTGAATATCGGCCACGATATCGACCCCTACGCCCGCCTCGATGCCACGATCACGTTCTCGGACTTCGAGGATGTGGACATTGAGGAGGCCTACGCTTCCTACTCGGAGCTCCCCCTCGATCTCTGGGGCCGCGTGGGTCGCTTCCGCCTGCCCATCGGCCTGTCCAACCCCAAACACCGGGACCAGTTGTTCACCGTGGACGAACCCCTGATGATCCGTCGTTACCTCGGTGCCGAGGGTTTGTTCCGGACGGGCGTGGAATTCAGCCGTTTCCTGCCGCAGTTCAACGACAAACTCACCCAGCAGGTGCGCTGGGGCCTGAGTGAAGGGGGATCGGGCGAGGGCGGCACCATCTTTGGAGAGTCGCGCCAGCACCCCACCTATTTCGCGCGGCTGCGCAATGAACTGGCCCTGTCACAGAACGATTCCCTCTCCCTGGGCAGCACGTTTCTCGCGGGCAGCGGAGACGCGTTCCACAACGAGGCCGATGTGCTGGGCTGGGGCTTCGACGCGGAATACCAGCACAAGTTTGGCCAGTACCGCGCTCTGACCCTGCAGGCGGAGTCGTTGCTCCAGGACCGGGACCATGGGATCACACCCTACGCGGAAACCCAACTCTTGGGATACTACCTGCTGGCCAACTTCCGAGCCACGCAGCGGTGGAGTTTCGGAACGCGCTACGACTATGCCGAGGTCGCCGATTACGATCCCTTCGCACTGACGGGCACGGATCCCGAAGACTACCCCTACAACGTATTTCGACCGAACCCGAATGATGACGAAACGTCGGTCAGCGCCTGGATAACCTTCCACCAGAGCGAATTCGCCCAGTGGCGCCTCCAGTATGACCATCTGGACTATGCGAACGGGCTGGACGATGACCAACTTCGACTGCAAGCGACCTTTTCCGTAGGCTGGCACCAGCACGCTATTAAATAATTCAAAGGAGATTTCCCGTGAACCTTTACCGCGCGTTATTGCTTGTCGCCGTGTCCCTCGCTGGCACGGCCCATGCTCAGTTAAATGTTGTGGCAACCCTCAGCACCTTTGGCGATCTGGTTCAGCAGGTGGGGGGAAAGCACGTCGAGGTGTACTCCATCGCACCGCCCCAGTTTAACCCCCACTTCGTGGAGCCCCGCCCCAGCGATGTGCTGAAGCTGAAGAAAGCGGATGTCTTCGTCAATGGTGGTCTCGATCTCGAGGCCTGGCGCGAGCCCCTCCTCAACGCAGCCGGCAACGCAAAGGCCGACAAGGGCGGTGAGGGGGAAATCGCGCTCTCCGATGGGGTTCAGATTCTGAATGTTCCCGCTCCGGGCGTTACCCGGGCCCAGGGCGACGTTCACGCCATGGGCAATCCCCACTACTGGCTGGGGCCGGAGAACGGTCTCATCATGGCGGCCACCATCGCCCGACGCCTCTCCGAAATTGATCCGCCCAACGCGGCAGACTATGAAGCCAACCGGGCTGCTTTCGAAGAAAAAATGAAAGCGAAGATAACGGAATGGAAAGCCGCGCTCGCGCCCCTGGCGAATTCGGAGATGATCGCCTTTCACGATGAATGGCCCTACCTCGCGGCCTTTGCGGGGATCAAGATCGAGCAGTTTCTGGAGCCGAAGCCTGGCATTCCCCCCGGCCCCAAGCATCTGGCCGAACTGGAAGAATATGCTGTGAAAAACGGGGTTAAAGGAATCATCTACACTTCCATCACCCCCGCGAAACCGGCGGAGTCCCTTTCAAAGAAGACGGGCGTTCCTGCCATCGAACTCGCTCAGGGCGTTGGCGAGGTCAAGGAGGCCACCGACTACATAGCCCTGATCGACCACGACATCGCGAGCCTTGTTGCCGCGGCAGGGAAGTGACACCCGATGACGACCATGCTTGAACTTATGCTCCAGCCCCTGGTGGCCTGCCTGGTCCTCGCGGGCATGCACGCCTATCTGGGCATGCACGTGGTAAAACGTGAAGTCATCTTTGTCGATCTGGCCCTGGCCCAGGTCTCTGCCCTCGGCGCGACCGTGGCCTTCCTTTTCAACTATGACCTCCACTCCCTCCAGGGCTTCTGGTTTGGCCTGGGCTTCACCCTCCTCGGCGCGGCCGTGTTCAGCTTCACGCGCTCACGCAACCCCATCGTGCCGCAGGAGGCCCTCATCGGCTGCGTCTACGCCATCAGCGCCGCCGCCGCCATCCTCGTGCTCAGCCGCGCGCCGGAAGGCGGTGAAGAGCTGAAAGCCATTCTCGTGGGCAACCTGCTCTTCGTTGAGTGGAGCGACATCGGTTTTATCCTGCTGGTCTATATCGGTGTCGGCGCGGTGCATTGGTTTGCGCGAAAACAGCTCCTGCTCATTTCGGAGAATCCAGCCGCAGCCTTCGACAAGGGGATGCACGTACGCTTCTGGGACTTCGTGTTCTATGGCACCTTCGGACTCGTGGTCACCAACTCGGTTCACATCGCTGGGGTGCTCCTCGTCTTCGCCCTGTTGATCGTGCCATCCCTCTGCGGAATGTTTCTGGCCGACTCCGTTCCGCGCCGCCTGGCCGTGGGCTGGGCCGTGGGCGTAGTCACCAGTTTTGTCGGCATTTACGCCTCCTTCCAGTGGGACCTGCCGACGGGCGCCACCGTGGTATGCGCTTTCGGTGTCAGCCTCGTGGTATGCGGCACCGCCGGCAGGCTCATGGGACGCACCGGCGCGGCGCACTGAGCGAATAGCTGCAAAAATCAGGGACGGCGGGGACTTGAGGGTCAGCAGGACTTTGGTACCTGCCGTCGCTCTTGTCTCTGCCGTCCCTGCTGCCGACGTCTTATCCAGGGTTCAGAATGGCAAGGGACTCACCACGCCCCGGGGCTGGATGTCCACAATCTGATTGCTGACCCAAGTGGTGGTGTATTCCGTGCCGTCCACCGTCTCCTGCTCTATTTTGCACGCCACCGGAAATGTCACCCCGCCATGTGCCCCCGCCGCAAGTCCGGCGATCACAAAATAGCCTTTGTCCACTTCCACTTTCGCCGCCGCACCGGAACCGGCCACTTGGGCTCTCATCGCCGTGCTATCGCACCACTCGGGCACGCGAATACGCAGGCTTCCCTCCTGCTTCATGGTGAACGCAATCCGCCCTTCCAGCGGAAGGTAACTCTCGATCGTCACGTCTTCACCGTCGTAGTCGAAGTAGAGGTTCACACTGCTCATGTCACCATTCCGGGTGACGCGATGGCGGTAGCACTCGGCCATGGCGTGTATTGCCCCGGAGGTTATGTCCAGCGTGGACAGGGGCCAGTCGCCTTCGCGCATCCGATCATTGGGGAGCTGCATGGCATAGCCCCCCACGGTGCGGCGGATCACATCAAACTCGGCATCGTTCTTCGGATGTTCATGGTCCCGCATGAAGGCGCGGAGCTCCGGCTCGCGATGCTGCGTGGGAAGAAGCATGCCGCGGAGATAACGCTCCGCCTGGGCAAAATACTGGGGATACCCCGCCGCGCCCAGTAGCAACGCTGTACGCACCACGTCTCCCGTCTGGTTTATTTCCCCGCGTCCAATCACGTTCGCCGGGTGCTCGGGAAACACTTCATCGCCCCAGCCCCACGAACTGTGATACTCCGGTACCCCCACGTCCATGACGCGCCGACACTGGGCGATCATCGCTTCGTCCTGGACGAGAAGCGCATACTCTGTGATGCCCGCCAGTGCGGACGTTATGGAGTGGACGTGGCCGGAGGAACGGGTCCACTCGGTGAACCGACCTTCGGTATCATAGAGTTCCTCGATCCCCGCGCGGGCGTACTTGCCTGCAAGTTCGAGCGCCGTCGCATTGCCTGTGGCGCGGTGTAGCGCGAGCAGCGGCTCTACCGTTCTCGCCGAGTTGGGAATGCTCGCCCCGCCATAGTGCCCCACCATGGGCGTCTTATCGAGCAGCGCATTGCTCCACACACCGCGCTCATCCGTGACGCGCTGCAGCATGGCGATCACGCGATCCGACATCTCCCGGGCCCAGGGGTCGCCGTTGTGGGCGATAAGGGCCCATAGACTGAACAGGCCCTCGCGCACATTGTGGAACTCCACAAACTTTTCGTTGTTCTTCTCCGGGTCCACATAGGCATTCATTTCATAGGGATTGTCGAAAGAGACTTTCGCATAGCGGCGGAGAACTTCCAGGCCTCCGGGATCGAGTGGCAGGCCCGTGACCTCATTGGCATGGACGATTCCAAGGAGACAGCGCCCGGTCACATGGGGAATGCCGATGTTGACGGAGTGGAACAGCTCCCCCGTGCCATCGACCCGGTGGATGGAAAAGAAGTAAGGTTCCATATCCTTGTCGGCGTCGAAGAGACTCACGAGGTGGTGCATCGACAGGGCGATGGCCTCCTTCAGATCCGTGCGGATGGGCAACTTCTCCGGTCCGCCATAATTGCGCAGCGGCCCTTCGGGGCGGTCGGCCCAGAAGTCGTCGAGGTCGGGCCACGTCTTTACCACGACGGGCGCAGCCATGCGCGGACCTCTGGGTATTGCGGGGACTTCAATTTCGCGGGCGACGACTTCCCGCTCCGCGCTGGTGATGAAGTACTGGCGCTCAAGCACACCCCGTTCGTCGGGGGACAGGATGTGATCATAGAGGAGCACCGTGTGGATCTCACCGCTGAAATACGCGCGCTCGTGCCCGCCGTAGTGGCGCGCGCCAACACGGATCTCGTCCATGATGGTCGTGGCGGGCGAAACGGGGCGCTTGCCCTCGGGCTCGCCATCGACAAAGATGCGAATCTCCTCATCGTCGCGCTCCACCAGGATCAATCGAGGCGTGTGCCAGGCAAAGGCATCCGCCATCTGGTCCTGCTGTCCGCCGATGCGCCCCGCGCCCTCAACACTGATCTGGTCAAAGTGTTCTGGCGACGATTGGTACGTATCTACCGTGAACCCGGGGTCGTAGTCGTGCCCATCCCGCGGGCGCGCGGAGCAGAAGGCTCCACCCTCCGGGGTAGGGCCGTAAGGCGTGGCCAGCAGCAGCAGGGTCCATCGGGTCGCCCGCTGATTGAAGGCCGGGGCCGACAGAGCATCGTTGATTCCGTCAAAGAGCACGCCCGGTCTCGCCCCGCTACGCGCCACCCACTTGGGACGCTGCCTGCCCTCGGCAACCAGCGCGCCGCCAGCGGGCGCCTTGTTCATCCAGGCGGTAACATAGCCCTCCTCCATCGCGACCGCGTTATCGTCGGCCGTGTCGAGCCAGAGCAGCAATCCCTGGGAAGGAGGCGAATCCGCCCACGTGGGATGGAGTTCTAATATTATGGTCATAAAAACCAGAAAACGCCTAAATCTCATCAGATTCTCCGTCATTACCGCGAGTTACAGCGCATTGTGCGAGAGCCCGGTTCACTCGTTGGCTGGGCCGGGTAGTTTGGCGACATCCCGGAAGTGTTCTGTATGGCAACTCAGCGGGGAAGAAGATCGAGCGCGAATACCTCGGCATTCTTCAGATGAATGCGCACAAGGTATTTTCCTTTTTCCAGATCGGCCAGTGTGAAGTCCCGCCAGGCGACTGCATGCCGAAGACTGTCACTTTTCATGGGAATCGCTTCTTCCTCGGTGAAGCCCGCGACCCGATAACCTCGGTCGGTGAGCAGTTCCACACGGACTTCGCCATCGCGCGCGTCCGCATTCAAACTAAGTTCGCCATACCTTGAGAAATCCAGGGGCTTCAGGGTGATCTGGCCCGTATTCAAGATGGGCTCTTTGAGCGTGGCTTGATCGCTCACTGAAACGGGTCTGATTCCAGCAAAACGATCCCTGGAAATTGACGCCATGCCTACACCACTCAACTGCTCGCCATCGGATGCGCTCGTTGCACCCATGGAGTAGGCGCCATAATAGAAGCGTATTTCATCCTCCAGAATGACCGGAGTCGAATTCGTAAAGATTGATCCCGAGTCAAACCCCTTGCCATCGGAACGCGGAAGAAAGAAGTGCTCGCGAAATGGGCGCTTCCAGTCCAGCCCGTCGCGGCTCAACAACAACTCGATATCGATTACACCGCCGTTTTCGGCCCGGTTGAGTATCTGCGCCAGTGAGAAGTAGCACCCGGCATGATAGAAGACCGGGCTCGTATGAAACTCCACGTGGGCCGCGTCCTCGTCATCCGGCGCGAGCACCAGCTCGGGTGTAGACCACTGAACAAAGTCAACGCTCGTTGTCCGACCCATGGCATGCTTCCAGGCCGTCTTGCCGGTCGGGCCGTCGATCCACATTTTCCCGTAGATGGCAAAACAGTTCCGGGGCTGGTCGTAGAACACGTCGAGCGCATCCGACATGGACAAGGGAATGCTCCAGGCGCGGCCCGGCTCACCGGGAAAGGGCAACTTCTGCTCCAATTTGCCGTAAGCCACGGGAAGTACGGGCATCGGAACGTCCGGTTTGCGCCAGTGAATGCCATCGCCCGAGAAGGCCACATGCAGTCCAGGCATTTCCACCACGCCATCTTTCGCAAAGTCGAAATAGGCCATTTTGTATCGCCGTGTGGGATCCGGGTCTCGCGGGTCGACGATTACGGCATTTCCATAGCGCAACGAATGACCGCCATTGCCGACCATGACAATGTTCGTTTGCTGGATATCTCCGTAATTAAAAAGCCCGAGGTCGGGCCGCTCAAAGTGAATTCCGTCCTCGGATTCCGCGTAACAGGTAACGCATTGTGGTTGCGGCGTGTCCGTGCCGCCATAGGCTTGATACCAGATCTGATATTTGCCCGTCTCAGGATCCCGGTGTACGGAAGTCCATGCTATCGCCGCCTCCCACGGCTTGGCGTCGGGAATAACGGGATTATCTGCGCAGCGCACAGGGTAATGGGGCACCCGTACCGTGCCCGCTCGATAGAGAACGTGGTAGTCGTCGACGAAGAGCAAGGTCTCCGCGGGGACCGCGGGAGCGACGCATGCGAAGAGCACGATCAACCCCAGAAATAAATCTTTTCGACACATAGTGGCCTCCAGCCTGGTCTGAATACTGGCACAGGAAGCCTGCAGGACTCGACTTTTATCAACGCGGCCCCTTATGGCAGTATTACGGCTTGCCCTTTTGGCACTGGCTGGTGAGCATCCCCCGGAAACATGGCTGTGGTCCGGCGTGTCTTACCTTACTTACTGGAGTTTTCAATTTTATGCGATTGGTTTTACTGGCATTTATGGCGCTGGCGGCCCTCCCCCATGCCGCGTGGGCGGACACCACGCCCCAATGGATTTGGCTGGACATCGAAGCGGACGGGCAGCAGGCCTATTTCCGCACGGAGTTCGATTTGGAGGGCACGGTGAAGTCCGCCGTGGTGTCCGGCGCGGGCGACAATGAAGTCCGAGTTTTTGTCAATGGCGTTAAGGTCGTGCAAAACAACGATTGGGGCACGGTTACCATGGCCCCGGTCAAAGGCAGCCTCCAGCCCGGCAAGAACGTCCTTTCCGCACTTGGTGTGAATTCCGAGGGCAGCGCCGGGGTCTTCGCCCGCCTTACCATGACCATGGAGGACGGTAAGGAAGTCATTGTAACGACCGACGGTAGCTGGAAAGCCTCCGCCCAGATGACCGATGGCTGGAACAAGCCCGGCTTCGACGCCTCAACCTGGGGCGCCCCGAAGGTGATCGGCGCCGTGGGAGCGCCCGGTATCCCCTGGAGCGGCAAGGTCAACCTGGAAACCCTGGCCCAGGCCGAATCAATGGACACGGGTGCGGCCCCGAAGGCCCAGGCGGTGAGCGATCTCAACCTGCTGCCCGGCTTTAAGGCGGAACTGCTCTACACCGTGCCCAAGGCGCAGCAGGGTTCGTGGGTCTCCATGACCAACGCGCCCGACGGCGGCTTTTTCGTCTCCGATCAGGACGACGCCGGCCTCTTCCATGTGAAACCGGCGACACTCGGCGATCCGGAGAGCGAGACCGTGGTCACCTCCGTACCCGCGCCCATATCCTCGGCGCAGGGCATGCTCTGGGCCTTTGACAGCCTCTATGTCCACGTAAACAGTGGCAGTAAGAGTGGTCTTTATCGCGTTACCGACAGCAATGGCGACGGCCAGCTCGATGTTTCCGAGCAGCTTTCTCCCGTGCCCGGCGGCGGTGAACACGGCCCCCACGCCACCATCCTCACGGAAGACGGCAAGAACCTCTACATCGCGGCGGGCAACCACACGGACTTGCCCGAAATCTCCGGCAGCCGCCTGCCCCGGAACTGGGGCGAAGACCACCTTCTCCCCCGCCAGTGGGACGCCAACGGTCACGCCGTGGGGCGCATGGCGCCGGGTGGCTGGATCTGCAAGGTGACGCCCGATGGCAAGAGCTGGGAAGTGGTCAGCAGCGGCTACCGCAATGAATACGACATCGCCCTCAATACGGAAGGCGAAATGTTTACCTACGACGCGGACATGGAATGGGACTTCGGCAGCCCCTGGTACCGCCCCACCCGCGTGAACCACGCGGTCAGCGGCAGCGAATACGGCTGGCGCAGCGGCACGGGCAAGTGGCCGGCCTACTATGAAGACAGCCTCCCCCCCGTGGTCGATATCGGCCCCGGCTGCCCCACCGGCGTTACCTTCGGCACGGGCACAAAGTTCCCCGCCAGATATCAGCAGGCTTTTTACATCCTCGACTGGACCTTCGGCACGATTTACGCCATCCACATGACGCCTGAAGGCGCCAGCTATGTCGGGCAGAAGGAAGAGTTCATCTCCGGATCGCCCCTCGCGGTAACCGATGTCGTTATCGGCAACGATGGCGCCTTCTATTTCACCGTGGGCGGGCGCGGCACCCAGTCGGCCCTCTACCGCGTGTACTATGACGGCACCGAGTCGACCCAGTCGGCGAAACGTCAGGAGTCGAAGGACACCATTGAGGCGCGCGCACAACGCCATGCCCTCGAAGCGTTCCACGGCAAGCAGGATGCGGCTGCGGTCGAGACCGCCTGGCCCTTCCTGGGAAGCAAGGATCGCTTCCTTCGCTACGCCGCCCGAATCGCCGTGGAAAATCAGCCGGTTGCTGAATGGCAGGAACGCGCGCTGAACGAAAAAGATCCGCAGGCCGCCGCCGTCGCCTTGATCGCGCTGGCCCGCCAGGGTGCCCCCGATGTGCAGCCCCAGTTACTCGAAGCCCTGGCGCGCTTTGACCTGGCGAAGATGGACGAGACGCCCGCGCTGGGCCTGCTCCGCGCCTACGCCCTCTGCTTCATCCGCATGGGCCGCCCGGATCAGTCCTTCATCGACACGGCCGTGGCCCAGCTTAACCCGCTGCTGCCCGCCGGCACCGACCACATGAATTCCGAATTGCTTCAGATGCTGGTCTACCTCGACGCCCCCGGCATCGTGGAGAAGGGCATGGCGCTCGTCGCCGATAAGCGGCCCGACCCCATCCCCGACTGGGCCGAACTGCTCAAGCGCAACCAGGGCTACGGCGGCACGATCCAGAAGATGCTGGACAACCACCCACCGACCCGCAGCATTGGCTACGCTTTCATTCTGCGCAACGCGCGCCACGGCTGGACCCTGCCTCAGCGCGAGGCCTATTTCACTTTTATCAACGACGCATCCCAGTTCCCCGGCGGCGCGAGCTTCCCGGGCTTCCTCTCGAACATCCGCGACGATGCCCTCACCACGTGCACCGACGAAGAGCGCACCGCCCTCGCCGCGATCACCGGCAAGAGCCTCCAGCCCCTGCCCGACTTCGAGATCCGCGTTCCCGAGCCGGCCGCGACACCCTGGACGCTGGAGAGCGCCGTGGCCGCCGTGAAAAAGCGTGGCCTGAGCAAGCGCAACTTCGAGAAAGGCCGCAACAACTTCTACGCGGTCGGTTGTTCCGTCTGCCACCGCTTCGACGGGGCCGGCGGCGCAGTGGGCCCCGATCTCTCCACCGTGGCGAACAAGTTCTCCACCACGGACCTCCTGGAAGCGATCATCGATCCGAACAAGGTCATCTCCGACCAGTACGGTTCCTCGATCGTGACCCTGGAAGACGGCACGGAGTATCAGGGTATCGTCATCGACCACTCCGGCGCCAAAGAAGAGGGCGAAATCCAGATTTGGACTTCCGACATCAAGGTGGAACCCATCCTGGTGAAGACGAAAGACGTGGCCAGCATTGAGCGTTCACGACTCTCCCAGATGCCCCAGGATCTGGCCAATTTCATGAACGAGGACGAACTCCTGGACCTGCTGGCCTATTTGATGTCCCGCGGGAACCCCGACGCGAACGTGTTCAAGTAGGCGACACCCAATAACCACCGCACCAGGCCCCGCGCCGAAACACCGGCGCGGGGCTTTTTCGTTCTTGGGAATTGGAACTTCCAGGCTCGGAACGGAATCAATTGTCAGGGTGCGTATCGATTTCAGTGAAATTCCGTGCTGTCCGTGGTCAGCAAATAAGAATCGACCACGGAGTACACAGAGACGCGGAGAAGTCACACAAGAGAGAAAAAATGGAGAGACCTTCTCGGATGTAAGCGGACCGTGACTCGGCACATGTGCCTCTGTACTCTTTTCTCTCCGCGCCTCCGTGTCTCTGTGGTCCAAATAATTTGGTTGCGCCCAACGGCTGTTCCTCGAAATCCCGTGGTCAATCAATTGGAGGTCTGCAACGTCATGAAACCCGTATACCGATTCGTCGCTGTGGTCGCGCTACTCGTCTCATTCAGCGCCACGGTGAATTCTGAAGAACACCTCGAAACCTTCGACAGCGACCCCGGCTGGGAGAGCATCAACAACCGCTCCACCCACTTCGAGCCCCGGGAAATCACCCAGGACTTCGGCTATGCGCCCGACATCGAGCTCGCGGGCGTGAAGGGGGTCATCGGCGGCCGCATCACGCCCGACGCGCGCCCCGCCTACTACGCCATGCCCATCGGGACCCTCACCTTTGATGATACCTTCTCAGCCTCGGGCATGCTCACCGTGAAGGAAGGCGGCGGCAACCTGCTCCTCGGCTTTTTCAATTCGACCACGTTGAACGAGTGGCGCACGCCCAACACCGTGGCCTTCCGCATCAACGGTCGCGGCGAAACGATGCACGTGCATTCGGAGTACCTCACGTCGAAATGGCGCGCGGGCGCGGGCATTATCGGGCGCTATGACAAGGAGACCGATCGGAATCACCCTGTGGAGATTCCTACAAACGGCACGTACCCGTGGTCGATTCGCTACGAACCGGCGAGCGACGGAGGCGGCGAGATTACGATTACGTTCAGTGGTATCGAGGCCATATGCGCGGTCACACCAGAGCACCGCGCCGATGGCGGAACCTTTGATCGCTTCGGCCTGCTCAACGTAATCAAGCACGTGGACGGCCATGGTGAGATTTACATGAACGACCTCAAGGTCAACGGTGTGAAGGTAAACCTTGCGAAAGACCCGCAATGGGAAGGGCGCGACAACAGAGTCTCCTATCGGTCGATCGACATTCGCCCGCGTTTCGACTTCGGCCACAGCGCCACCCGCTTCGCGGGCGGCACATCCGCCGGCGAATTCGGTGGGCTCTTTTTTCGGGGCGATTGCCGCGAAGCCCAGCGCCTCGCGGCCTATGGCGCGCGCACAGAGTCGCTCACACTGGACAAGCCCCTCCACGCCTCAGGCACCATCACGCTGCGGCGCGGCGTCACCGACAGTTCGACCCTCTTCGGTTTTTACCACGGCGAGAAAAGCCTCCGCGTGAACGAAGCCCAGAACCAGGGATTGCCCCAGCACTTTCTCGGCTTCAGCATCGAAGGCCCCTCCAGCGAAGGTTTCTACGCCTACCCGTGCTACCGCGCACTCGAAGACAGCCAATTCGCCGATCGCGCGCAGGGCCTTCCCCGCATCTACCCCGATGGTGAGGTCCACCACTGGGCGCTTGAATACGCGCCGTCGTCGGAAAAGGGCGGCGAAGGGACGTTGACCTTGACCTTCGACGACAAGTCCGCAACACTGCCGGTGCTACCGGATGACATCGCCGCCGCAACCTTCAACCGCTTCGGCTTCGTCACGCCATGGATCGATGGCAATGGCCAGGTGGTGTATCTGGACGACATTCGCTATACCGTGAAGCAATGAACTTGTCCCCCTGGGGCGCTGCTTCGTCGTTTTTGTTTTGACCGTGTTATAGTAGCGCCGCCCGTTTAATACGAAGTCCCCTGAAAATCGGAGAAACCCCATGCGCAGCACAGTCCTCCTCATGATGATAACCGTAGCGACGCTTTGCGCCCAGGCCCAGACGAATTCCGGCTATCGGATTCACGACATGGAGCGCGCCGTAGCGCCCGTCGTCACGCCGGGACAAAACGGTTCTCCTCCCGCCGACGCTATCGTCCTCTTCGACGGGACGAACCTCGATGCGTGGCGCACCAAAGAGGGCGGGCCTGCGGCGTGGAAGGTTTCCGATGGCTACCTGGAGACTGTGGCGGGTGCGGACGACATCTTCACAAAGCAGACCTTCGGCGACTGCCAGCTCCACATCGAGTGGGCCTCGCCCGCCGATCCCGCCGGCAAGATTGATCAGGACAGAGGCAACAGCGGCATATTCTTCATGGAGAAATACGAGATCCAGGTCCTCGATTCTTACGAGAGCCGCACCTATTCCGACGGCTACGCCGGCTCGATCTATGCCCAGTATCCGCCCCAGGTCAACGCCACGCGCAAACCCGGCGAATGGCAGACCTACGACATCGTCTTTCACGCGCCCCGCTTCAAGAAGGACGGCACCGTGAGACGTCCGGCGCGCATCACCGCCTTCCTCAACGGCGTTCTCGTGCAGGACAACGTCACTCTCACCGGCCCCACCGGCTGGCTCCAGCAAAAGCCCTACGAAGTTCACGCCGACGCCATGTCCCTCAAGCTCCAGGATCACGACAGCCCCGTACGCTTTCGCAACATATGGATCCGCCCCCTGCCCCAGCGTGAGCACTTGAAGAAAATCAAAATGAAGACACCCGAGGCGAAGGTCCAGCTCAGCCCGGAGCAGCTCGACCGCTTTGTCGGCGCCTACGAAACGATCGAACCCGATGACGAAAAGAAGGAAGTACCCTTCATCGTGATTCGCCGCGAAGGCGATCACCTCCTCGCCGCCATCCGCGACAAGCAGGAATGGCCCCTCATTCCCCAGTCTGAAACCGAGTTCGTCTTCCCGACCTTCGACGGCACCCTCGCCTTCGTGCGGGATGACAAAGGCGCGGTCACGGGCGTGAATTTCCGCGTCGGGATCGAACCGGATTTCGAGAAGAAGCTGTAACAAAGCGCGGCGTGAAACAACGCCGCAGAAAGCCCCTATGAATACGCCCAACCCGGTCGCGCCGCCGCCCATCGCCGTGCGCTGCGCCAAGTGCCGCGAAGTCATCAGCCCGGCCGACGCCTTT
The DNA here is from genome assembly GCA_016791475.1 of Candidatus Hydrogenedentota bacterium. Taxonomy (NCBI): domain Bacteria; kingdom Pseudomonadati; phylum Candidatus Hydrogenedentota; species Candidatus Hydrogenedentota bacterium. The sequence continues at coordinate 132,354 of JAEUWI010000007.1, read as the reverse complement.
TGCCGCTTCTGCGGCGCGCGCCAGCAGACGACCGAGGCCTTCTACTACCACCCCGTCTGGATTCTCGTGCTCGCACTCACCGTCCTGGGCCCCTTTGCCCTGGCCCTGGTGTGGCGCTCACGGCGCATGAACGCTACGACCAAGGCCATCCTGGCCGCAATCATCGTGGTCTACAGCGCCTTTACTTTCTACACCGCCTACAAACTCTGCGCTATCCTCTACGAGCACTTCAGCCTGCTGAGTCAGGTCATGTAAGGCACTAAATCCATGGACCAGATGCCCGCCAGACTAAGGGCATCGGCATGTCACCAAGTAGGCCGTCCAACACCGGACCGAGAAAGCGCTCGTTCAGCCTCATGGCGTCTTCCAGTCGCTCAGGCACATTGGGATCGTGCAGACGCCTCTTGAATGCCGTCCACTGTTGGGATTTTGCCATGCAGAATTCCGAACCGAAAGCTTCGAGATCGCGCTCCAGCGCGGTCTTTCGATTCTGGAAAGTTCTCCGAATTGCTTCCGCAAGTTCATCGCCGCGAAAATCAAAGTTGGAAGAGAGTAGCCAGATATCGTAGAAATCTTTAATGCGGCTGTTCAGTTGCCCAAGTTTGACCGCCGCTTCGAGTTTTTCGGCAATTGCACTTTCCAGGCTGTAACAGAGAAGGTCGGGAGCGGGTTGATCGAGGACCGTGGGCATCGTATGGCGCTCAGGGGGCGGGTATACGATGTCGCCGAAACCGATATCGACTTGTAGAGAAACACGGGCGGTGTCCAGGACCCCTCGAAAACGAAGTCGGACGCCGTCGTAGCCCATCTCCTTCGTGATACCCTCCGAACGCAGCGTACTGGGGTCAAAGTGCAATCCATCGTCCAGGACGGCGAGTCGCAATACCGCTTCAAATCGCGCCAACAAACTTGCTGTGTCGTTGGGTGTCATTCCAAGAAGGTCGATGTCCATCGTAGGCCGAGCGTCCGGCGCGTTGCGCGCGCGCAACATCATCGCTCCCTTGAGAACGAATAGCTCCCCTTCGCTGGACTCCGCCAGCCTGTAGAGAAAGCGTTCCAGTGCGTAATATTGGAGCACCTCGTTGAACGGACGTCCAGAGCCATGGGCGTGGTTCAAAAGCCGCTGTCGGATTGATGCGGCGATGTTGGACACGGGTTTTCGCGTCATGCCAGTAACTCCAGGTAGGGCGTCATGACCCGCTCGACACGGCAGATTCGGGCGTAGTGCAGTAGTTCCCGCGCTTTAAATGGCATGCGCGTGCGGTAGAGCTTCAAGGCTTCGAGGACAACGTCCATCCCGATTCGGTTGCGAAACTTGAAGCAGTCCGCGAGAGTTTTTTCTGGGCAGTACACGCGAAGGCTCACGCCGTTCGTGATCAAGTCTTGTATTCCTGCGGCATGGCACTCGGGGGAGTAGTGATATACCTCCAGCGGGGGCCGCGTGATCCGAGGCACCTCGGCACCGCGCCTCAGCGCGAGGTGAATCGCGTGGGGAACCTGCGTGGTAATCTCGTGCAGTGAGAGCGCGGAGATCAGGCAGATAACCGCATCCGGGCAACGCTGAACGACGGTTATCAGATCTGGATCCCCGCCCCCCTCGTGGCCCCGGAGCCGATACACGCCCCGCGACACCTGCTCCAGAACACCACCGTCGCGTAGCGCATAGAGGGTGCGCGGATGGATACCAGCCTGAATCGCCACCGACGTGCGCACGATTCCGCCATCCGCAGCGATCTTGCGGATAGCACTGGCTTCGATGGGGCTCGATGGGGAGTGAATTCTCATGGATAAATTTACCTATTGAAAATCTTTTATATAGGTAATTCTATCCTGTTCGATTCGACATTGCAACCCACGTCCGATCGCGATCCCCCCTATTTCACCGTGCCCAGCCGGGCCACGCTAACCTTGCGCCCTTCCGCGCCATCGGTCTTCGGCGCGAGGGCGAAGCGCGTGGCGATGCCGGTATAGCCGGGAGCTTTCGAGAGATCGATGGTGTAGGTGCGCAATGTCCCATCGGGGATGACCTCGAAATCGATCGCGCCGCCACCCTGGCCCTTGAAACCTTCCCAGCGGAGGGTCGCCGTGGTGCTGCCCGTATCGAAGGCGGCGTCAAGCTGCACGACGGGCAATTCCGACGTGGCCCAGAAGGCATTCGGCCCCACGAGTTGCGGCGTGAGCCCGGTGAAGGTAACGGCCCAGGCTCCATCCAGCTTCCAGCCGCCATCGCGCGCATCGGCCAGGGTCCAACTCTGGCGATCCTTCGTAAAGGTGTATTCCGGCAGCGTACCGCGCTGGGCGTGCTGATAGACGTAGTCGCGGATTTCTGTCAACGCCCCCACGATGAGGGTGTAGTCGTAGGCGTAGACAATGTCGTGATCCAGAATCTCATTGCGCGTGGGCGAGATATAGCCCGTGGGGCCGTCCTTGGGCCCGCCCTTTCCCGGCACGCCCGCGAAGCCGCCCGTATACGCAAAGGTGTTCGGCGTCCAGATGCCCACGCCGAAATCGGCCTCGTTCACCAGCGCCGCCCAGTTTTCCGTGGCATACCAACTGTCCCACGGCCCGCCGGGCGCTTCCGCCGGGGGAATGCGCGTGTCCCACACCTTGTCCACCAGCCGCAATGGACCGCCGGTGAAGGGCTGGTCGCCGTCATAGGTGAAGAGGCGGTAGAAGGTACCATTGGAATACACCGCCGGAAGCTCCTGGCCGCGCGCGGGAAACTGGGTCGCATCCTTCCGCGCGTTGTTGATCTGGGAACGCACGCGCACCGTGTTGCCTTCCAGCGTCAACCACGACTCAAAGGTGCACTCGCCCGGCTCGTTGTTCAAGGGCCAGTGCATGGGAACGCACTTTACATAGAGCTTCGTGCCGTCGTTCGTGTGCTCCAGCACCTTCGAGGGATTGTTGTAGGCGTCGCCCGACTGGATCGGGTTCCACCCGATAAAGGTCCACGTCTTCGACGGCTGCTTGCCATTCTCAGGCACATAGGGCACCGGCCCGGAGTAAAACGACATCTGGATCTGCCGGCCCCAGTCGTGGCTGTTGATGATGTTCTCTTCCGTGCCCGACTTCGAGAGGTACGTTATCGCCCCGCCAATGTCCAGGTTGATACCGATCTTAACGACGCCGTTGTCGAGGTAGCTCATCCCCGAGAACGCGGGGGCATCGGCGGCAGGTACGGCGGAAGAAAAAGCAAGCAGGAACGCGGCGAGGGTAAGCAGGTACTTCATGGCGGGCCTTTCAGAAAAACCGGCGCAACATCACCGGAGGTACGGGAAAGCACACCGGCACGCGCCTGGGAAAGAGTAGCGCGTCGGCCGGAGGGATCTCCAATTGAGGTGGAGGGTTTAGCCTTGCCCTGTTGTAACCACAGCGGAATATCGTCGACAAAAATGGCTACGGGCGAAATACACTGAGTTCGAGCTCGGCGATGCTGCGATAGTCTTTCGCGTTGGCCGTGCAGAGCGGAATGCCGTTCTCGACCCCCGTGGCCGCGATTAAAGCATCAGGGACGCCGATATTTGACTTGAGTGTATACTCCTCCAGGTAGATTGACGCGCGGTGGCCGATATTTTCGGTAAGGGGGAGAATCTGGAAATTTAACGCACTGAGAGCCGCCTTGGTGGCCCGCAATTCGCTCTTGTTGCGGGCACCTTGGACCAGTTCCATGTAGCTCACCACGGAAAGTTCAAGACTCTCGGCTTGATCGATGGCTGCCGCCGCGCGCTTGCTACCGCGCATCACCCAGATGATAACGTCCGTGTCAAAGATCACCGAAGCGCCCTCGACGGAGGTTCCGCACATAGACGACAGGGTCGGACATTTCTTCCCGGTCTGCCCACAATCCGAAGATCTCCAAGTCCTTCACGCTGGGTCGCTCGCTATGGCGGGCGGACTCAATACGCGCCACCGACACCCCCCTGTTCGTGAGGGTGACAGTTTCATTGCGCGCGATTGCGTCCAGTATTTTCTTGGGATTGCGCCTCATATCCAAAACAGTGACTTTCATAGTCGGCTCCTCTCCATGAGTGTGCACTTCAAGTATGCACTACCGACAAAAATCCTGTCAATGGTAAATTCGACCTCGGGCGGGGAATGTACGGGCCTTGATTGTTCATCGTCCCTTCAGTCTCACCCGGGAAAACCTTCGCTCCGCTGGCCTGGTCCAATTCACCGTCCCAAAACGGAGCATGTTTTCGAGAAATTCGCACTTGACTGAGCCGGCCGAAGATCGCAGAATGAAGGGCAACCCTATCCATCAGGAGAAAACACCATGTCACGTTTAAGTCGTCGTCAGTTCATCAAATCTTCCTCCGCCTTCGCGGGCGCGTCGCTGCTGCTGTGCGGCACGGCCGCTTCGGGCAAGGTGCTGGGCGCGAATGATCGCCTGCGCATCGCCGTGGCCGGGCTCAACGGTCGGGGCAAGAGCCACATCAGCGGCTGGCTCGAACAGCCGAATGTGGAACTGGCCTACATTGCCGATCCGGATCGGGACGTCGTTGCGGCGCGCCTGGCCGAGATTCAGGCGAAGGTGGGGCCAACCTGCACGACCAAGGGCATCACGGATATTCGCGAGGCACTGGCAGACAAGAATGTGGACGCGATTTCGATTGCCACGCCGAATCACTGGCACAGCCTGCTGACGATCTGGGGCGCGCAGGCGGGCAAGCATGTGTATGTCGAGAAACCCATGAGCCATGACATTGCCGAGGGGCGCATCGCGGTCGAAGCGTGGAAAAAGTATGGCGTGGTGGTGCAGCACGGCACGCAACAGCGGAGCAATGCGGATGTGGCGGCGCTGACGAAGGCGATTCACGAGGGCAAGTTCGGCCGACTGAAGATTTCCTATGGCTATTGCTGCAAACCACGCGACACCATAGGCTTCAAGCCGGTCGCGGAGGCCCCGGCGAACCTCGATTGGAACTTGTGGCGCGGCCCGGCCGAGTTCGACGAGTACCACGCAAATCTGGTGCACTACAACTGGCACTGGTTCTGGAAGTCGGGCAATGGCGACATGAACAACCAGGGCACCCACCAGCTTGACCGCGCCTTCTGGGCCATTGACCCGGATCAGACGCACCCGGTGAAGGCGATGGCGATGGGCGGCCGCTTTAAGTGGAATGACCAGGGCGAGACGCCAAACACGATGTTTGGCATGGCGGAATACCCCAACGGCCAGCAGGTCTTTTTCAACGTTCGCAACGTGAATTATGAAGGCTACCTGCACCAGGTGAAGAACGAGTATTACTTCGAAGACGGCGGCAAGATTCTCGACGACAAGACCTATATCCCCGCGGGCGCCACGGAAGGTGTGCCGCTCGATCTGGAACCCGGTGGCGTCACCCCCGGCGGCAACTGGGGCGCTTTCGTGGCCGCGTGCCGCGCCGGTGACCCGAAGATGGCCAATGGCAATGCCATGGACGCGCACAAGGGCAGCGTCCTCGGCCACCTCATGAACAACTCCTACCGCATCGGCGAGAAGGTGCCCCTCAATTTGAAGGCCGGCAAGTTCGGGGACAACAAAGACGCCTACGAGCACTTCGCCAAGTTGCACGAGATCGTGACCAAGGGTATGGGCGTGCCGGAAGACGGCACCGAGTACACCGTCGGCCCCTGGCTTACCTTTGATCCCGAAACCGAGCGCTGCATCGGCGAACACGCCGACGCGGCGAATGCTCTGGTGAAGGACTCCAACCGCAAGGGCTTTGAGATTCCGACCGTCGATAAGGTGTAGCTCAGCAAATCATAAACAAGAAGCTGTCGCCCTCCTCGCGCAACGCGGGGAGGGCGATTTTGTATTTGGTTCACTATGGGGATCAGCCCCTAATTGCAGTTCCCCGATTCACCGCGTTCAGTCTTCCTGCCCAGTGCATCGCAATCAGGGACTCATAGTCCCCAAACTGGGGATAGGGCTCCCAGTTGCGCGACACATCCATCATCGCTGTCTGCGGCGCGGCGAAGCCGGTTTGGAAGTGACGCTCCCTTATCGTTACCGTGCCATCCTCATCAAAACGATGGGTCTCTACCAGCGCGAACGCGTCGCTCGTGCCGCGAAAGGTCTGATACGTCGCGCCCGTAAGGAAAAGCCGATCCCGATCAATCACGGCATAGTGTCCGATCATCCACTCCCTTAGACAATAGTCAATGAATGAAACACGGACCGTATCCCCCTGCAGATAGAGAACGGCGGCGGGACAAATATTGTCTGCGAACAGTACCGAATAGGCCCATCGCCGCTCATGTCGGCGGTACGCCGTCTCCACGTCCAGCCACTCATCCGCACGCTTCTTCCAACGAAGCCAACTTCGGTAATACACATGCCACATTCGTCCGAAAGCCCTCCTGCTGGTGCCAATCGATCCTGCACGACCGCCACATAAAAGTATATCAGGTATTTCGCGCTGCAAGGGTGGACCGATATTGGGACCATGGCCGCAGTTTGAGTACCGCCTGTGATTGACCGTGGGCCCCGCCACCTGCGTCGGGAAGACCCTGTACTCCCGCAAACCGCTACAGATAATGCACTTACACATCGCCCAACGGTTTGGCACAAACTTCGCTCTTCTCAGACATGTTTGGAATTTGACGGAAACCAACACTGGAGGTATTTATCATGAAATCGATTCAAATCAACGACCTGGACAAGAACGTGGAAGTAACGGAACCTGAGCAAGTACAGATCGTCGGCGGGCTCCTTCCCGCGCTGGTTGCTGTTGAAACCACGGTTTCAAAAGATCATAAAAACTGGATCAACGTCGCGAGTTGCAACATGGGCGGTCACAAGTAGGATCGCCTGCGAGAACCCGCTTCGTTCCTCCCACCATCCCGCGAATCGGAACGCGCCTCCTTGGATCGCGGCGGGCCGGTGTGCAAGAATCGCCGGATGAAATCCGCCGCGATTCTATGCTGCCTGGCTGGCGCGCTCTCGTCCGTGTGCGCGGCGGAAGAGCCCTATTCCTCGCCCGAGGTGGTCAAGCTGGCCATCGGGCCGGTGGCGTCGTTGTCTCCGGAATCGCGCCGCGCGTTCACGCCCAACGGGGATTTCCCGCCACTGCCTCAGCCGGGTCCAAATGACTGGCTGGCGATCAACCCCGAGCGGGGCCAGACCTTTAATCAGTTCACGCGCTCTAATCCGAATAAACCCGTTGCGCCGCGCAACGTGATCTACCTCCAACCGCTGGATGCCTTCGCCGGCGGCGACCCGGAGATTCTGGCGAAGCTGGAGCGCTTTGCGAGTGCTTTCTTCCCCATACCCGTGAAGATGCAAGCGCCCGTGGAGGTGTCGCGACAGGGCATCACGGATCGGGAGAATCCGATCACGGGGCAGCGCCAGTTGCTGAGCACGGATCTACTGGTTTTTCTTCGCAGGGATCTCCCGGAGGATGCCTATTGCCGCCTCGGCTTGACCACAATCGATCTCTATCCCGAGCCATCGTGGAATTTCGTCTTCGGCCAGGCGTCGCTGAAAGAGCGTACAGGCGTGTACAGCTTCGCGCGGTATTCGCCCCGCTTTTACGGAGAAGCGCCGAAGACGGGCGATGATGCGCTGGCGCTGCTGCGGAGCTTCAAGGTGCTGGCCCACGAAACCGCCCACATGTTCGGCATGGAGCATTGCGTGTACCTGCGCTGCATCATGAACGGCAGCAATCACCTCGACGAGACCGACGCGAGCCCGGTGCACCTTTGTCCCGTGTGCCTGCGCAAGCTGCGGGAGACTATCGGGTTTAACGTGGTGGAACGCTACCGCGCGCTGGAGGTGGTCTATCGCGAAGCCGGACTGCTGGAGGAGAGCAACTGGGTGAAGAAACGCGCGTCGTATGTGAGCGGCGAATAGCCCCCAACATGGAAATTGCCCGGCGCCCCTGGGGGCGCCGGGCAACAAATTATGTTCCAGGTGATTTGCGCGAAAGCGCGCCGGGCTCAGACCGTTTCCGGCACCACGAAGCCTTCGCGGTACACGCGGGTCAGGTACGAGTTCGCCTCGTCGTCGTTCTTCACCTGTTCCTTCTCCGTATCGATCTCGAGCACGCGGTTCAGGCGTGCGCCGGTGAGGGCATAGTGGGACAGGGCGGAGGAGTAGTGACCTTCGATGGGAGGCGCCGTGAGCTTTTCGGCACTGCGGCTGCGGACGCAGTCGATGAAGTTCTGGAAGTGGTTGACGGTGTCCCCCTCGGAATTTTCCTTTACGAGTTTGCCACCCTGATAAAGCTGGTAGCCTTCGTAGCTCGGGAAGGACATGTAGCCCTTTTCGCCGTAGAAAAGCACGCCGAAGGCCTTGCCGCCCACTTCTTCGTTGGACTCCCAGAAGCGCACTTCGAGGGTCATCATTTTGTCTTTGCCGTCTTTGCCCTTGAACATGAAGGACGATGAAGAGACGTTGAAGACTTCCTTGGCGTCTTCCCAGAGGAAGAGGCCGCCCATGGACGCGACGCGATAGGGCACGTCGACCTGGAGGCCCCAGCGGGCGGCGTCGAGCTGGTGCACACCCTGATTGCCGATGTCGCCATTGCCATAGGCCCATTTCCAGTGCCAGAAATAGGGAACGAAGATGCCCTGGCCCTTGTCGTTGACCATGAAGGGCTCTTCCTGCGCGGGGCCCTGCCACAGGTTCCAGTCCAGCTCCGCGGGGGGCGTGCCGGGTTTGGCCTTGCCGATGTCGGGGCGATTCTTGAAGCACACGCAGCGGGCCATGTAGACCTCGCCGATGGCCCCGTCGTGCAGCATCTGGATGCCTTCCTGGAAGCCGGGGTTACTGCGGAGCTGCACGCCGTGCTGGACGATCTTCTTGTATTTCGCCGCCGCTTCCACCACCTTGCGGCCTTCGTAGATATTGTGGGTCATGGGCTTTTCGACGTAGACGTCTTTACCCGCCTGGCAGGCCCAGATGGCGCCCAGCGAGTGCCAGTGATTGGGCGTCGCCATGGATATGACGTCAATGTCCTTGTCGTCGAGCACGCGGCGGATATCTTGCTCGAACTTCGGCTCCTTCAAACCCTTGTCCGTCAGGAACTCCTTCGCGCGGGGCGCGAAAAGGCGGGAATCCACTTCGCACAGCGTGGAGACTTCAGCACCCTGGATCTGCGGGTACATGGTCAAGTGTTCCTTGCCACGCCCGTTGATCCCCATGATGGCTACGCGCACGCGGTCGTTCGCGCCAGCCCAGGAGGTCTTGGAGGTGCCTATCAACAAAGACGCGGCCGCCGCGCCTTTCACGAAATTCCTGCGGGTAATCTCTTTCATTGGAAATATCCTTCTGGTATGCAAGGTGAGTAAATCAATTTTTCGCACCCCTCCATGGTAGCGGAGCGGTGAGAACTTCGTCAATGGATGATTTTCCGGTGGGAACCGTGGGACGTGTCCGCATGAATCCTTGCGGCTTCAGGTGCGGATCGATTCCGATCAGTCCGATCCGTCTGATCGGACTGATCTGTTCGACCCGCCTTAATGGCCCTTCCGTTTCAAGATTTCTTCCGCCAGTCGCTCGCGCAGTGCGGGCAGGATTTCCGGACCGCTCTTCCAACTGCCCCAGGTGGGTACGGCTTCACGCACGATGGCGTCGACGGCCTCGGCGCCGCCGAGGGATTCCAATAGCGCGAAATATTCATAGTCTTCCATCCCGTCGCGAAGGTTCTTCAGGCGGATCGATGCGATGGGGCCGTCGATGCCCACGGCGTTGCCGGGATAGAAAAGGGCGCCTTCGCCGTTCCAGCGCACCCGGAAGCCGGGATCCTGCCATGGGTCGCGATCGGGCGATCCGAAGTAAACCACGGACCAGTAGAGTAGGCCCGTGATGCCGTAGCGGCGGTTGAGCCAGGGCGCAATGCGGTAGGAGGTAACGGGGAAGTCGATCTCCCAGAAGGGCGGAATATCGTCCTTCACCGTCTCAAATTCCGGGTGGTAGGGCGGCGCGGTCTGGGTCAGGGCCGTGTAGCTCCAGACGTGCTCGCCCTGAGCCTGCAGGCGCTTTGTGCTGGCTTCATCGACGAACCCGAAAAGCGGGCACCAGATGTCGATGGACTCCTCCAGCGAGGGCCAGGCGGGATCCTGGGTGTAGGTCTGCTCCACGACGAGTCGCCGTATGTTCGGGTGGGCCTCGCGCACCAACGCGCCCAGTTCGCGCACCCGCTCATAGGCCTCGATTTCATTGGGCTCATCCAGCATGTAGAGATAGGCGCGATCCGCCCAGCCTTTCTGCTCCAGATAGCTATGCCAAGAGCGGTAAAAGCGCAGGGCTTTCTCGCGATCCGCCCCCGCGGAATCGCCAAAGGGCGCGGACGGAATGTGGAAGTTGGTCACATGGTGACGCTCCACGAAGGCCGTGATGGCCGCATCTACCTCGGGCGTAAACGCGGCGGCCCCGTCCTCCCCCGCGGCGGGCAGGAGGTGGTGGGGAATTTCCGGGCTGATGCGATGGGCCGCCAGCTCGGCGCTGTAGCGCTCCTCCAACTCGATGAACTCGGGGCTGGTGCTATCGAGCTTGTGGTAGGCCGCCAGCGAACCGAAGCCGCCAAAGTGATTCTCGTGGGTAGGACCGTCGGGCAGGGTGAAGTCCCAAACCGTGAGGGCCACGGGCAATTCGACCGCTTCCGCATTCTCTGCGGTCACCCGGAGCGTGGCCGTGTAGTCGCCCGGCACGGCATCCGTCGGCACATGGACATCGAGCCAGAGGACTTCGTTGTTTTCCCGCCAGATATCAAAGGGCGTCCCGCCGTAGGCCACGCCTTCCAACTTTTCGCCATTCCAGTAGTGGGGCTTGAGTTTCTCACCGGTCTGGGGATGGAGCACGGGAACCAGCGCATCGGGAATCAACCCCGGTGCCTCAGTGGCCCGGGGCGACGAGCGGCGGACGTTGACCGTCACTTCACGGTAAAGCACCGCCGCCGCTGCCGGAAGCTGGGTCCCGTCGGCCAGGGAAAAAGGCGAGAGGACGACATCCACCTTGGTCGCGTTGCCACCCAGCGCTCGAATGGCGAATTGAAGCGATTCGGTTTCATTGCGGGCCGCGCGAAATGCGGGAGGCGGAAGGATGGCGAGATCGCCGGTGGGCCGATGGCGCTCGGTGGGGCCCAGGGGCAGGACCTCCAGGCCGATCTGGGCGAAGGCGCTCAGCGTGTTCACCACGCTCGCGGCGACGAGTGTAAGGGAAAGGGCGCTGCGGCGCATGATACGATTCTCCTCGCTTTGGGTATCGGATGCGGGCTTGTATCGGTGGGCTGGGGTGCCGAAAGGGCCCGCCATACCTGGAGCAGTATACGATTGGCCCAGGGGCGAGTCAACGGCGCTCATGAATTGATTGACAAAAATACTAATAAGTACTAAAATAAAAACTTAGGCGGAAGTGAGCAATTTTCAAGTTGTCTAACTTGAGTGTATCGGGTCTGCAAATGCAAGGCGAAAAAGTGGGACAGTAATCGTCTTGCTCGACGTAGTAGTTGTCAATTCTGATAATTTATTGTAGGGCCATCGCCGGGGAGTGACGGTGCCACCTTGCAGTAAGTGGTCTGTCTATAACGAATTATGTCGAAAGTGTGACATTGGCACGATACGTGCTTTCAGCAGGAGTTGCTCGGCCAGCGAGCCGTGTATAGTGAGAATTTCACGATACCCCACTCGGGGCAACTGCAGGAATCGGGAGAGAGAAGGAAGATCATGGTTGTGAGCGCCACCAGTGTGTCAACGGGCAAAGATGAACCCGCGGGCTTCTTTGCCCTGGGGAACCTTGTGCGATTCTCGGTCGTCGTATTTCAGGTTGTCCTTGTGGCGCTCATGTTCAAGGCGGTTCGCCTTGAGAGTGAGGCCTTTCGCCAGTTGCTGCTGATCGTGGCGGTCGCCTTTCCCATCAATCACGTACTGCCGCTGCGGTTCCGACTTCCCTTTTTTGTGGCGCTCAGTCTCGGCTGCCTGGTTTACCTCATCGGTGGCCAGAGCCCGGCGAGCGCGGCCTGGCTCATCGGAATTGGCGGGGTGCTCATCGGTCTGTGCCATGTGCCGGCGTCCATGAATGTGCGCCTGGGCCTGGTTTTCGGTGCCGCACTCATCCTCGCGGTGTTTCGCGCGGGCTGGGTGGCCTCGCCCTGGCCGAGCACGATCTGGCCGATCCTCGGCGCCATGTTCATGTTCCGCCTGATCATCTACGTGTACGATCTGGTCCACAAGTCGGCGCCCTTCAGCCTCTGGCGCTCGCTGGCTTATTTCTTCATGATCCCCAACATCCTCTTCCCCCTTTTTCCGGTAGTGGACTACCAGACCTTCTGCCGGACCTATTACAACGAAGATCCGTATAAGATCTATCAGACGGGCGTGAAGTGGATGATCCGGGGCGGCATCCAGCTTATCCTCTACCGCTTCCTGTACAAGTTCATGATTGTCGGCCCCGCTGAAATCGAAGGCGCCTCGGGCTTCTTCCAGCACATGGTCTGCACCTACCTCCTTTATCTCCAGGTATCGGGCATGTTCCACACGATTGTGGGGCTGCTCCACCTCTTCGGCTTCAACCTGCCCGAAGGCAACCACCACTACGTGCTCGCGTCGAGCTTCACCGATTTCTGGCGCCGGATCAATATCTATTGGAAGGACTTCATGATGAAGGTCTTCTTCTATCCGCTGTTTTTCCGGCTGCGGAAACTGGGTACGACCCAGGGCATGATCTACGCCACCCTGATTGCCTTTTTCGCCACCTGGGCGCTCCATGCCTACCAGTGGTTCTGGCTGCGCGGCGCGGCCCTCTTCACTCCGCAGGATATTCTCTTTTGGATCCTGCTGGGGATACTGGTGACCTTCAGCGTATGGAACGAGGCCCGGCCCCACAAGAAGCTCGTGCCCAAGACTCCGGCGGACAGCGCGAAACTCGCGGCCATCCTGGCGGGCAAGACGCTGCTGACCTTCCTGACGATCACCTTCCTGTGGTCGCTCTGGACTTCGGACTCCATCGGCGAATGGCGCGCGACGCTACTGCAATTGCGCAACTGGGATCTGGAGGCGGTGCTCAAGATCGGGGGCGTGCTGCTGCTGCTCGCGGCCACGGCCATCATCGTGGGCCGTGACCAATGGCAGGTGGGTGGCGCCGCGAAACAGCGCGCGGCCAACCTGAAGCCCTACAACTTCTGGCGCAACGCCGTGCTCAATAGCCTTACGGGTCTCTTCGTCATGATCATGGCCCTCTCCGAAGTGCAGAGCCACATGAACCCCACGCTGGTGGCCGTTCTGGACGCGATCGAGAATCCCTCGCTCAACGCCGCGGACGCGGCGGAAATGCAGCGGGGCTACTACGAAGATCTGATCCAGGTGGACCGCTTCAACCCCGAGCTTCAGGCCATGTTCAACAAGCAGCCGAAGAATTACTTCGACGAGTGGCGCAAGACCATGAACACGAAGCGCGACGACTATCTCGGCGTGGCCATGACGCCCTCGACCAACATGACCTACGAGGGAAAGGTCTACACGACGAACGAATGGGGCATGCGCGACAAGCCCTACACGAAGGAAAAGCCCGCCGGCGTGAAGCGGATCGGCCTGATCGGCTCCTCCCACACGATGGGCTGGGGCATCGGCGATGCGGAAGTGTGCGATGTGCTGGCGGAAGACCGCCTCAACGCCGAGGGCATGCCTTACGAGCTGCTCAACTTCTCGGTAAACGGCTACGACCCGATCCAGAAGGCGATCGTTCTCGATTCGACCATGCTGAACTTCGATCTCGACGCGGTGTACATCTTCTGCCACCGCATTGAGAAGACATGGATCATCGATCACCTGGTGCAGCGCGTGAAGGGCGGCAAGGCGCTGCCCGACCCCTTCGTGGAGGAGATCGTGAAGAAAGCCGGTGTGACGCCCGACATGGACAACGCCGTGCTGAAGATCCGGCTGAGCGCCTATGGATCGGAGCTCCTCGAATGGTCGCTGACCAAATTCGCCGAATCCTGCCGCGCCAAAGGCGTGAAGACGGCCTTCATCTACATGCCCGAGAAAGGTCGCGTGTCTTTCTCCGACAACGACATCAAGGAGCTCTTCGACTTTGCGAGGAAGGCGGGCTTCGACATCATCGAGGATTATTCCGGGGCCTACAAGGGCTACCCGGACAAGGAAATCCAGGTGTCGGATTTCGACGATCATCCGAATGCCCTGGCGCACCGCCTCCTGGCGGAGCACCTGTATGAGACCATCAAGAAGCATGACGCGGAACTTGCCGGCGGCGCAGTGGCGCAGGGCCAGCCCGACGCGGCAACCGCAACCCGGTAAGCAGTTACAGGAAAGAGGAAAGCCCCCATGAGCAACAGCATTGAATCCATCCAGGCCGACGTAAAGGCCTACATTCTCGATACCTTTCTCCCCGGCGAGGATCCCGATTCCCTCGACTTGGAAACCCCCCTGATCTCCGGCGGCATCCTGGATTCGATCTCCACGGTAAAGCTGGTGACCTTTCTGGAAGAAAAATACGGTATCGAGTTTCAGGCCCATGAAATCGGCTCGGACAATCTCGAGACCCTCACCCTGATCGCCAACACGGTCAACACGAAGAGCGCCGGAAAGTAATGAACCAGCTCCACCAGCTTCTCGAGCGTTCCGCCGGGGCACACCCCGGTCGGTGCGCCGTCGTGGATCCCGAACGCGAGGTCTCCGTCAACTACGAGCAGTTCCAGAAGTTGGCCGAGACCATGGAGCAGCGCCTGCGCGCCGCAGGCGTCGCCTCGGGTGATCGCGTGGGCATCTGCATGCCCAAGTCCATCGGTAGTCTCACCGGCGTCTTCGGCGCCCTTCGCGCGGGCGCGGCGTATGTGCCCGTGGATTCCACCGCGCCCGCCGAGCGCAATGCCTACATCTTTTCCGACTGCGCGGTGCGCGCCATCGTTGTGGCGGAAAAGCTGGCCGAGGGTCTCATCGCGGAATTCGGTCCCGAGCGCATCACCCATGGAGGCGCCCTCGATTTCCTCGATCCTTTCGGCGTGCCCATGGTGCTCCTGGCCGCCGCGCCGGACCCGGCCCAGACCTTCGAGAATGTGGACACCACCAATCTGGCCTACATCCTCTATACCTCCGGCTCGACCGGAAAGCCCAAGGGCGTGATGCACACCCATGCTACCGGCCTGGCTTTCATCGACTGGTGCAGCGAGGCCTTCGAGCCCACCTGCGAGGATGTTTTCTCCTCCCATGCGCCTTTCCACTTCGACCTGTCGATCCTGGACATCTACGTCTGCCTCAAGCATGGCGGAAAGCTGGTGCTGCTCGGCGAGACGCTGGGCAAGCAGGCGAGCAAACTGGCGGCGGTCATCGCTTCGGAAAAGATCACCATCTGGTATTCCACCCCTTCAATTCTGCGCCTGCTCGTGGAATTCGGGCAAGACGCGCCCCACGACCACTCCGCCCTCCGCATTATCTTCTTTGCGGGCGAGGTCTTCCCCGTGAAGCATCTGCGGGCGGTGATGACCATGTGGCCCCAGCCGCGCTATTTCAATCTCTATGGCCCCACCGAAACCAACGTATGCACCTATTACGAAGTCGTGGGCCAAATCCCCGAGGAGCGGACCGAACCCTTCCCCATTGGGATCGACTGCTCCGGCGACGTGGGCATGGTGGTGGATGCTCTGGATAAGGAAGTACCCCGTGGCGAAGAGGGCGAACTCTATGTCAAGGGCGGCTCCGTCATGGTGGGTTACTGGAACCTGCCCCAGCGCAACGCCGAAGCTTTCTATGTCGACGCCGATGGCGGCAAGTGGTACAAGACCGGAGACGTGGTGAAAATCGACGAGAACGGCGACTACGAGTATATCGGACGTCGTGATCGCATGGTGAAGCGCCGCGGCTATCGCGTGGAGCTGGGAGAAATCGAAGCGGCCCTCTACAGCCACGAGAACGTGACCGAGGCGGCCGTGGTGGCCACGCCCGATCCGGAGAATGGCGTGCTCATCCGCGCCTACCTCAACTGGACCGGCGACAAGCCACCCTCACTCATCGCCATGAAGCAGTTCTGCTCAAAGAAAGTACCGCTTTACATGATCCCCGACAAGTTCATTGCGGTGGACGGCCTTCCCAAGACTTCCACGGCCAAGGTGGACTATCAGAAACTGTTGACGATGGAATAGATAGCGGTGCAGACGAGGGTTTTCGTATGCGCTCGTTACCACGGTCCTCCGTGGTAATGCATAGGTTTACGCTCCAGCGTGAACAGTGTTGCGAGAGTAACCCCGTAGTGTCACCGCCACTTTGCAAGCGGTTGTGCCGCTGGAGCGGCACGGTAGGCATTACCACGGAGGACCGTGGTAACGAGTTTGCGCTTTAGCTGTGTTCCGCACCGGTCAATCGAGTTTGCACCCGACGGACGCTCACAAAACTCTAAAAGGACCCACAATGGATTTCTCCCTGAACGAAGACCAGAAACTGCTCCGCGAGCAGATCATCCGCTTCGCCCAGAATGAATTGAACGAGAACATCACCGAGCGCGATCGGGAGCAGATCTTCCCCCACGATCTCTGGCTGAAGTGCGGCGAGATGGGCCTCCAGGGCTTGCCGGTGTCGGGCGATTACGGCGGCAGCGAACTGGATCCTCTAAGCGTGGCCGTGGCGCTGGAAGCCTTCGGCTATGGCTGCCGCGACGGCGGTCTCGTCTTCTCCGTCTGCGCCCATCTTCTCGCCTGCGTCATCCCCATCTCGCGCCACGCCACCCCGGAGATGAAGGAAAAGATCCTGCCCGGCCTGTGCGACGGCAGCCTTATCGCCGTAAACGGCATGACCGAAGTGACCTCCGGCTCAGACGCCTTCAACATGGCCACGCGCGCCGTGAAGGACGGTGATGGCTATCGAATCACCGGCGTGAAGATCTTCAGCTCCAACGGCCCCGTGGCCGATGTGGCCGTGGTCTATGCCGTGACCGACGAGACCAAGGGCGCCCACGGCGGCATTACAGGTTTCGTCGTCGAGAAGGGCACACCCGGCTTCACCCCCAGCCAGAAGTTCGAGAAAATGGGCCTGCGCACCGCCATGCTCGGCGAACTCGTCTTCGACAACGTCTACGTGGGCCCGGAGAACATTCTCGGCACTGCCGGCGGCGGCCCCGTCGTCTTCAGCGAATCCATGGAATGGGAGCGCGTCTGCATCGCCGCATGCCACCTCGGCACCATGCAGCACCTGATGGAAAAGTCCATCGACTACGCCCGCACCCGCACGGCCCAGGGCAAGCTCATCGGAAAGCACCAGGCCATCGCCCACAAAATTGCCGACATGAAAATCCGTCTGGAATCCGCCCGCCTGCTGGTCTACCAGGCCGCCATGCGCGTGGGCAAGGCCCGCGACAACGCCATGAACGCCTCCATGGTGAAGGTCTACGTGAGCGAGTGCCTCCAGAAGACCGCGCTGGACACCGTCCAGATCTTCGGTGGTCACGGCTTCCTCACCGAGCACGAAGTCGAGCGGACCCTCCGCGATTCCATCGGCGGAACCCTCTACTCCGGCACCAATGAAGTGCAGCGCAACATCATCGCGAGCTGGCTGGGGTTGTAGGCGGAAAGCGAAATTTAAATCGACGTATAGTCGGGGCAAGCGTGGACTCCAATCCCCGCTTGCCCCGATTCTTGTAGTACCGATAGACTGGCGCATACACTCCAGTCAGATCAGGTCATCGTCGCCAACATCCAATCTCGTGCGGCACCAAGGAAGCAACCGTGATCCACAGCTACATCGTCGGTGCGCGAAATTCCACGCCGGAAGCTCTCGCCACTGCGCTCTCACCCAGGTACCTGCTGAAAGTTGAAGAGGCCAACGGCTGGTGTTGGGCCTATATTCCCGTACTCGTACCAGGTACGCCATCACCCTTGAGAAGCCTCGACACATTGGAGGGACCGTGTCTCCTCGTGACCGAAGAGTACCCGCGGCGTTGGCGGCTCCACCTTCGCAAACTAGCCGAACAGCCCTTCGATACGATGCACGTTTATCACTGGATTGAACGCGAACCGGGAACCATCTGCACGGCGGATGACGAGGAAGAGCCTTTCACCATCTTGCGCACACCAGCCCTGATCGAACTTATTCATCACTATCTTGTACCTCCTTCATCCCTCGCTCCCCTCGAATTTGCGGACAAGAGCTTCGACGCCTATCGCGAAGACCGCGACCAGCGGCCCCAACCAAGTGTGGCTGCGTATATCGCGGACACGTTTCAGCATGCTGAAATTACGCTGCCCCCATCGCTGGTGTCGACACTGGCGGAACTGCCCAACAACGCAGTCTATCTCGGATTCCTCGCGCGACATGCCGCATACGTCGCCGATGCCCTGAAGCAGTTCGAAATCCCCCATGACCGCGGCGAAGTTATCCGGATGCTCACCGGGGAAAGCCTTATTTTCGGTGAGCTCGAACAGTCTTCGGGCAACATGCTGCGCTTCCTCCGCCACCTTGGTCTCGCTCCTGACATAGAGCGGAAATTGGTTGGCCGATATGTAATTCCCGGAGAAGAGCTGCGCGAGAACCCCGCCACGGAAGTCGTCGAGGCCGCAGGCGCACTCCCGTTGTACGAGATTGAAGCGGGGCCGTTCTTCGTCCCGCTGGCGGAGGTGTTTCTCCTCATACGATGCGTGAGCTATCGGGACAACCGAACCGAATGTGTTGCGCGCATGTGGTCGGACAAGCCACTGGAGCGCCCATCGGCGTGGATACCGCCTTACGCCGCATACACGTCCATGTCCGATGGCTTCTGCCTTTTTGTCGGGAACGGCCCGCATCAATGCGCGCACAATGAACGGTGCCGTCTGGGCGGACTGCTTAGGCATCTTCCGCCAGACGCACGCCTGGAGCTCCTCCTCAACGGCGCGTATGAGCGCATGCGCCTGTCCGGACAGGTGGAGGGCGATCAGTGGCGGCTGGAAGCCGCCTCGGTGCCTCTGGCCAATGATGACATGGATGAAATTCTTGCCTTGTTCCGAACAGCAGAAGCACGGAGGCCGCAAGTCATGCGGGATGACCGCGAGATGGAGGCCATCCTCCTTGCGTCATCAGGGCACAGTGTGTTTTACAAGACACCACCCCGTCGCGAAGGGCTTGCGCTGCTTCCCCGTGAAGCTGCCGAAGCGGAAAGCATCGGCCAGTTGCTGTTTCGCCATCGATTCGGGCACCGGTGGAACTTTTCCGCGTTCGATCTGCGCCAGGTCGATCTCTTGAAGCGCGTCAAGGCGCTCGACTCCAAGACCGCGCGGGAGTTTGCCCAGCCCGCTTCGAAGCAAATGGTACTCGACGGTCAGGCAAGCCGATTTTATCAGGCGGACTCTAGCACCCGCGCTATGGAACGCGATATGAGAAATGCCGCGCAGAATTTCAAGCATGTGGATGAGACGATGGCGGCGCTCGGCTTTACCTGTGCTGGCGCGGTCATTTGCGAGCGCGCCGAACCGGGCATACGCCGCTGCTATGCGAATGGGACGATAGGGATCTTTGGCTTTTATCATGCCCAATCGGCAGGAACGACATGGATTGATTTCTACACCCTGTTTGACGACGCAACACTGCTGATCACCACCACGGGGGAGAGTGAGGGCAGTTTTCGCAGCCTTCGGATTCTCACTCAAAGCCGTCCAAGCCTGACTTTGGAAAAACTTTACGAAGAACACACCCTTGGCGTCGCCCGTATCAAGAAACACAGTCTGAACCCGACTTCTATCGATGGCAGCCTTCAAGGTGCCTGCCGCATGATCGACCTGTACCTGATGCGGCGGCTCGGAGGCCTGTAGGCCGGACGCCGCCCCTCTCTCTTCTCCCCAAGGGTATTGAACTGTCCCGCGATACCCGCGTAGGATGATAGCGCAGTATAGAGTTCCTGACCATCCTTTCAGTTCCAGACAAAGGGATTCTCCATGGCCATCCGCAGACACATCGTCGCCGCGCGCAACACCGCGCCCGAAGCCTTCACCGCCGCGCTGGCCGGATTAAACGTATCGGAGGTCGAGGAGGCCAACGGTTGGTGCTGGGCCATGGCTTCGGTCTGGACCACGGGCGCGGATGACCTCGTAACGGCCCTCGCATCACTGGATGGGCCCGGTTTTCTTACGACGACGGAGGATGCCTGCCGCTGGCGTCTGCACGTCCGCGCGAAAGGCGTCGCGCCCTTTGATACGGTCCACGAATTCCAGTGGATCGGTTATGCGGTCGTTCCCGCCGAAGTCCAGTCTGACTGGGTTGACCTCGATGAGGACGACGAGGGGGAGGAGGACGTCGAGGTCGTATCGGTGGCGTTGCCCGGCTTCCCTGCATTGCCTGCGAAGCGCCTTCCGTCGCTCGAGTTCGAAGATGAGTTCTTTGAGGCCTACTCGGATGATCTTGACGACAACGACGAATATGACGAGGAGGAGGAGGAGGATTCCGGTGAAACTTCGCCGCTGGCGTATATCGCCGCGTGCTACAGTGAGAGCGGCATCCCTCTTCCCGACGCCATGCTGGCGGAGTTGGCGGGCTGTCCGGATGAGGAGGTCTACCCGCGTTTCCTCGCGCTCCACGGGGAGTATATCGCGGATGCGCTCACACAATTCTCCATACCCCATGATCGTGTCGAGGTTCTGCGCATTCTGACTGGCCAGAATCTCAGCGATGGAGAGCGCGAAAGCGATATCGGGAATCTCTGGCGCTTCCTTCACCACCTCGGCCTCGGCCCGAAGTTTGCCGAGGCCCTGGAGGAGTTTGAACGTGTGGAAACGCCGCAGCCGCCGGAGGACCCCGCGCTGCGAATCATCAGGGCGGCGGGAAAACTCCCGTTGCACGCGCTGGAGGGTGGTCCGGCGCGGGTTCCCCTGCACGCGTTGTTTCTGATGGCGCGCCTGACGTTCTACCAGGACACCTACCCCGCCTACGCGGTCTGTGTTCGCTTCGACAGCGCGCTGGACTGGCCCGCGTGCAAGACACCAAGCTACACGACCTGTACGCCGGTCAAGAAGGGCTTCGGTGTAAACATCACGCTGGACGGCATGAATACCGCCATTATGCCCAGAGCCCGACAGCGGCTCGGCGAGCTCTTCGCTTCGCTGCCCGACGGTGCGAGGCTGGAGCTGCTTGGGAAGGGAGAGTGCGCCAGAACACGAATGGCGGGCCGCGTGGAGGAAGGGGCGTGGTTGATTGAATCCGCCTCCACACCGATGTCATCCGATGATGTGCGCTGGATGCTGGAGCTTTTTCGCGGGGCGGAATCGCGCGCTCCCGTAACGGCGCGGGACGAATCCGAAGTGGAGGCCGTTCTCCATGGCGCGGCCCGGCACATGGTGCTTTGCAACGATCCGCCACGCCGGGAGGGATTACAGCTCTATCCCGGTGATCGGCGGGAGACCGAAGTGCTCTGCGGGCTCTTCTTCCGTCACCGGCTCAAAGAGCGGTGGGATTTCTCGAAGATCGAGCGCCACAACGCAACGAAATTCAGAGACTGGCGAAAGTTCGAGGAAGAGATGGCCCGGGAGAACGCTCTACCGGCCACGGAGAACGTGATCTACGCCGGTGAGTCGAGCCGATTTCTGGAGGCGGACTATAAGGCCAGGTCGATGGACACGATGATGCGCGCAAAGGCGAAAACCTTTCGCGAAACCGACAAGGAGATGGCGGAACTGGGCTATAGGTTGCTCGGCGCGGTGGTGTGTGAAAAAGTGGGCGGAGGCATTCTGCGGTGCTATGCCAACGCGGCCGAGAAGACGTACAGCGCGAACTACCTCCTGCCCTATGGACAACAATGGCACGACTTCACGACCCGTTTCGAGGACAAAACGTCGCTCACGACGGGCAACGGGTTGAGCGAGGGTAGTTTCCGCAGTCTGCGCATCCTGGCGCGACACAGCTCGGGAACGACGCTCGGAGAAATGCGCGATGAACACCGCGAAGGCGTCGAGCGTCTCGTCGGACATGGCCTGAGCCCCGCGGAGATCGATGCGAGCCTGATGGGGGTGTGTCGTGCGATGGACGAGTTCCTCACGCTCCGTCTGGGCCTGGAAAGGGAAGAATAAGGCTCGAACACCGAGGTGAATTCGGGAATGGAGATCAGACTTCCCGCTTCCAGCGGATCTGAAACTCGATCTCTTCTTCGTCCTCGCCGCGCTCGTGCTCGATGCTGAATTCGGCCCGAACGGGCACATAAATGCGCTCGCCGGCGATTTGGATTTCAAACTTGTCGCCCGATTCCAATGCGTCGGCCAGCCGACGCAGTTTGGCCACATAGTCGGCGGTGGAGTAAACCTTTTCGATATCGCGCTCGCTCTTGTCGCTCATGAGGAATCCCCTGGGTATGCGCCTTGATCAGAAAAGCTGTTTCAACAAGGAATTGTCTTCCATCAGCTCGCGCTTGGTCTCAAGCATGGCGCGGAAGATGGATTCGGCAGGCTGGGGAGCCTGAGTCAGGGAGGTGAGGTGTTTCATATTGATTCCTTTCAAGGGGCCTGGCCCCGTGGTGCCTTGTGGATTCCCGCCCATTATGGAGTGCGGGAGAGGGAGGTTGCAATGATCGTCCAGTGGCCGAAAATTGATACCCGGGCCCGGTTCCGATAAGCTTAGCGGGTTTTGCGCGGACACCCCGCGCATGGGTCTGGCCGGGCAGGGAGAGAGCGCACCACCATGACGAATCATCACGAGAAATCCAATGCGGTTGCCGTTCCGCCGCGCGGCTGGATGCTGTTGCTCGCCATCGGCCCCGGCCTGGTCTGGTGCGGGGAATACATCGGCACCGGCGAAGTTATTCTGTCCACCCGCTCCGGCGCCATCTTCGGCGTCGCCATCCTGTGGGTGCCGGTGATGGCCATCTTCACGAAATTCTGGATTGGCCTCGCGGGCGCGCATTACACCGTCACCACGGGCGAAGGCATGATCGACATGCTCAGTCGCGCGCCCGGACCGCGCAACTGGGTCATATGGCCCGTGTTCATCGGCCAGATCTGCTCCGGGATGATCTCCACGTCGGCCGTGGCCAGTGCGGCCGGGGCCTTCGCCCACTACCTGATTCCCGGTGTGCCATCCGCCGTATTCGCGGCGCTGTCGGCCCTGATGGTGATCTTCGTCGTCTGGAGCGGGCTCTTTGGCCCCCTGAAACAGATTATGTCGCTCCTGGTGCTCGCCATTATCGCGGGCACCGTGGCGGTAGCCTGGACCACCTGGCCCGGCTTCGGCGCGGTGCTCGGAGGGGTCTTTGGCTTTCATCTTCCCCAGACGCCCGCCTGGGCCCTCGATCCCGGCGCGAGCGCATCCCCCTGGCAAGAAATCATGCCCCTCCTGGGCTGGGCCGCCGGTGGATTCGCCAGCCAGGTGTGGTACACCTACTGGGTGATCGGCGCGGGCTACGGAATGACCGGCGGCCGCGGCTATGGAAAGCCGCTGGACGAGGCCGAGCTCGCCGCCCTTGGCGAGGAAGAACTGAAGCGCATCGGCGGGTGGCGGCGGGCGGTGACGGTGGACGCGGTGTCGGCTGTCATACTGGGCATCCTGGTGACCATGGCGTTTATGATTGCGGGCGCGGGCGTGCTCGGGCCCAAACAGCTCAAACCGGATGGCGCGGAAGTGGCCTTTCAGCTTTCCAATATTTTCAGCGAGCAGTGGGGCCAGGTCGGCGCGTTCTTGTTTATCATCGCGGGACTTGCCGCCATGATCAGCACCATGATGGGCCAGTTTGCGGGATGGCCGCGACTCCTGGCCGACTGCACGCGGCTGCTTTTCCCCGTTTCCCAACGCTGGGAGTGGAAGCAACAGTTTCAGGCCTTTCTCCTGCTCATCGGCATTTCAAATATGCTCATCCTTTTCTTTCAGGGACACCAGCCCGTGCTCCTCGTAAAGACGGGCGCGGTGCTGGACGGTCTGCTGCTCACGCCCATCCAGGCGGCCGTGGTGGGCTGGGTGCTCTATCGCGTCATGCCCAGGTACTTCCGCGAAGAACTGCGCCACCTGGTGAGGCCCAACCCGATCATCGGCGTCGGCCTCGCGGCCGCATTCGTGCTGTTTGGATTTGTGTGTGTGTTTAAGTTAGGCGACTATTTGTAAGCAGAGACGCGAAGAAGAATGGGTCGTATAGATCGTATCAGCCCAATGAAATAGTCAATACGACCCATAAGACCCATAAGACCCATTTTTCCCAACACTAAGGTACGCCGCTCCCTCCCATGAAAGCCCTCATCCTCGAAGACTACAAGCGATTTAATTACACCACCGCGCCCGATCCAGCGCCCGGTCCCGAGGACGTCCTCATTGCCGTGGCGGCGTGCGGCATCTGCGGCAGCGACGTTCACGGCATGGACGGCAGCACGGGACGCCGCCGTCCACCGATCATCATGGGCCATGAGGCGGCCGGCACGATTGCCGCCGTCGGGAGCAACGTGCGCCGCTGGTCCGTTGGTGATCGCGTCACTTTCGACTCCACGATCTCTTGCGGTGCCTGCTTCTTCTGCCGTCGCGGCGAGATCAACCTCTGCGACCACCGCCGCGTGCTCGGCGTCTCCTGCGAGGACTACCGCCAGCACGGGGCCTTCGCGGATTATGTCGTTGTGCCTCAGCATATACTCTATCGCCTGCCCGACGACCTCTCCTTCGAAAAAGCCGCGATGGTCGAGCCCGTATCCATCGCCTTTCACTCAGTCAACCGCACACCGATGGCGCTCAACGATTCCGTTGTCGTTTACGGCGCGGGCATGATTGGACTGCTGGTGATCCAGGCCCTGCGCCTCGCCGGGTGCGGCAGCATTATCGCCGTCGACGTGGATGACAATAAGCTCGCCCTCGCAATGACACTCGGCGCGGACCACGGCTTCAACGCGAGCTCCGAAACGCTCGCGGAACAAGTGCTGTCGCTCACCGACGGTCGCGGCGCGGATCGCGCCTTCGAATGCGTGGGCATCGGCGCGACCGTTGCTTCGGCTTTTCAATGTGTGCGCAAGGGCGGCTCCATCACCCTCGTGGGCAACCTGTCGCCCAAAATCGACTTCCCCCTGCAACTCGCCGTCACCCGTGAAATCACCCTGCTCGGCGTCTGTGCATCGCAAGGCGAATACCCCGCCTGCCTCGACATGATCGCCCGAGGCGCCATCGATGTGTCGCCCCTCATGAGCGCCGTGGCCCCATTGGCGGAAGGCGCGGCCTGGTTTGATCGGCTCTACAATAAAGAGCCCGGTTTGATGAAGGTGGTACTTTGCCCAAACAAATCCCAGTCATGATTAGACAATTCGGATCCTGTAGAGCGGCCTATCATGGGAAGGCGCGCCAAGGTGGGTTAAGCTTCCAGCTTGACCTCAGGGCTGCTTTAAACGCTGAAGGCCCTGTCCGCGCCTTCACTCTTGCCGAGTATCCCAAAGACGATTTGGGTCCTCCGATAGACAACGTGGGCCTTGTGTCAGGCTGGAAGCCTAACCCACGTTGGCGCCCGTCGCTAAAACGGGGAGGCGATGAAGATTGTACGTATCCTTACATTGTCCCCAATCAGCATTTCACAACTGGAAAGTTGCATCAATGACCCCCAACCCTTTCGATCTCACCGGCAAAGTCGCCCTGGTCACCGGCACCAGCCGGGGCCTCGGCCAGTACATGGGCCGCGCTCTGGCCCGTGCCGGGGCCGACCTTGTTATCACCAGTCGTGATGTCGGCACCCTCGCTCCCTTTCAAGCCGAGATCGAGGCCCTGGGTCGTCGCACTTTTCCCGTGCCGCTCGATGTGCGCGATCACGCGAGCATCCAGCAGGCCATCGAAACGGCCCATGCCCACTATGGCCATATCGACATCCTCGTAAACAACGCGGGCTGCAACGCGCGCAAGCCCGCGCTGGACGTCACCTGGGACGACTGGAATCTTGTCCTCGAAACCAACCTGCGCGGCACCTTCTTCGTGGCCCAGGCCGTCGCGCGCAAGATGATTGCTCAGGGGGGTGGACGCATCATCAATATCGGCTCGGTCACTTCCGTCTTCGGCTATGCGGGCCTCGGCCCCTATTGCGCAAGTCGCGGTGGCACACGCCAGCTCACCATGAGCCTCGCGGACGACTGGGGCCCTCACGGCATCACGGTCAATTGCCTGGCGCCCGGCTGGTTCAAGACCGCGCAGAATCAGGCGCTCTATGAAAACGAGGCCTGGGTCGAATACATTTGTGATCGAATCCCGTTGAAGCGCCCCGGACAACCGCACGATTTGGACGGTGCCGTGGTCTTCCTCGCTTCCGATGCAAGCGCCTATATTACTGGACAAACACTCCTCGTCGACGGCGGTATCTCCACCGGCGCAACGAAGGCCACGGTATAAACCGAAAGGACTCGCGATGACGAACACGCGCAACGATCACCCCGCCTGGCTATATGTGTTGCTGCCCGCCACCGCTATGCTCCTCGGCTGGGGCCTGCGCGGCTACATCGGCGGCGGCACCTGGGGCGCCATGATACCGGGCGTCTTCGTCGCACTGTCCATCGGCCTGCTGCTGGGCTATAAGTTGGAGACCGCCGTCATCGCAGCCGTCTTCGGCGCCATGGGCGTGGGTCAGGGCGGCACGGAAACCTACGGGCAGACCCTGGGATTGATACGGGAATTGGATCGGTTCAAAGAAATTCAGGGGTGGGACACCCGCGCGTGGGGTGTCCTTGGATGCATCGTGAAAGGCGGCGTTTGGGGCCTGCTCGGCGGCGCGGTGCTCGGCCTGGGCCTGGACCGCACGCAATACAAGCGCTCGACCGTCATCGCCGCGCTACTGATAACCATTCCTGTGTTCATGTTTGCCGTCAACTATATCAACGAACCCAAATATTCCTGGCTCTATTTCTCCCATCCCGTGGGGACGCCCGAAGATCCGCCGCGCGGCGAGTCGTGGGCGGGACTGCTCTTCGCCCCCATCGCGCTCCTGGCCATGCTCCGCGCCCTGGGCCCGAAGGAGGCCTTCGCGATTCCATTGCAGTTTTCTCTCTGGGGCGCCCTGGGCGGGGCCATCGGTTTTGGCGGTGGTTGCCTGTGGCTGGCCTTCGGCCCCGATAGCTGGCAATGGGTGGGCTGGTGGAAGATGATGGAGTTCTCGTTCGGTTTCGTGTTTGGCGCCGCGCTCGGCTGGTGCGCCTGGCTCCATCGCGAACACCTCGAAAGAGCCGGCCAGGAAGGTGACGCCCCCGAACCGAATTGGCCGGTATTTGCGGCCTTTCTGGCCTATGTCGTATTCATTTCGGTCGGACGACGATGGTTGTTCGGCGCCCTGCCCGATAACTTTCGCGATGAGCATTTTGTGCTCGCCCAACTTCTATCGGCGTTGTTCATTTTCATGAGCATCGGCGCGATCACCTGCATCTTTGGCATGTACTCGCGTCATGCCGCGCTGCAGGCTGCAATCACCTGGACTGTTTACCACACGGTCCTCGACTACACGCGTGACCTGAGCAAACCCGACGCCTTCGGGTATACCCTGGCGGAAAGCTGGCAACAGATTATTCCGATTCTGTGCGCGATCGTGATCGGTGTGTTGGTGTACCGCTTCATGAATCGTCCGCGCCCGGTGGAGAACCTTCTCTTGCTCGTCGTTTGGGCCTGTTATCTGTCCGGCTGCGCCCGCTCGTTTTTTCACAAAGGATTGCTCTTCCCCGAGGAAGGTGTGGGACGATTCGAAGCCATGTTCGGCCATCACGCTTCACTGATCCTGGTCCACGGAATTTTTACCGCTTCGGCGATTCTTACCACGTGGTTCGTCATCAGGTATTTCAAGAATGAGAACCCTGCCCAGACCGCGAATTGAATTGAAGGGTCGTGACGTTTAGTCTACGGGGGCTGCGCAGGCAACAGCGACGATAGGTTTCTTTTATTGCTGTCGCTGCCGTCCCTGTTGTTTTTGATATCCCTGCGACTTTGAAAGCGAATCCCGGACTATGATTCTGCGCTCGATTCTTTTTCGGGCGGCCCTCGTCGCCGCCTTCCTTGTTTCACCGTGGACCCAGGCATCCCCGCTTACGCTTGAGTCCGCCGCGTGGCAGCTCACCAACACCGGCAAGTTCGAATCGTGGACCGACCGGCGCGGACTGCTGGTGCTGTATCACCCCTGGGATGTTTCTGAAAAGGACTTCTCCGCCACCGCCGAACAGACGGTGACGATTCCCGCGGCGTGGACCGGCCCCATAAGACTTCACTTTTACATGAGCGACGACTACGACGGCGCAACGGATCCGGTGACTGAAGGCTGGCTTGGCCAGATCAACCTGCCGGGACACCGCGTCAAGCAACTACTGATCAATGGTGAAGTCGCCTGGCAACAGGATGTGGCCGATGCAACCGACGTTGCCTTGCCCACGCGCTTCTCGGTGGACCTGCCCGAGAGCGTGAAGCCGGGCGACACCCTGCGTGTCGCCTTTCGGCTGGTGGACGTGGCAGGCAGCATGGAGCGCCTGCCCGGCGACCACCGTCGCGTAGGCGATACGGACGGGATCAAGGAAGAAGACCCTTGGAAGTTCATGACCCATCTCTATGTGGGCGATGTAACCCTTGCTCCCGCTGACGAAGCGGTGGAGCCGGGCGCGATGCCCTCAGTCGCGCTCACACGTTCCGTACACGATTCACGGTGGCCTCTTGCGCCGGTCAGCACTGCCGCCACCTTTCCCGTGACGCTCCCCCTGCGTCACGCGCCTTCGTCCAACGTGTCATTCCCCCTGCAGAGCGGTGTCCCCTTTCCCGTGGGCGCCGTCTCCGACGCGACGCACATCCAATTGACGGACAACGCGGGCGTCGCCATTCCAATCGCCGCACGCGCGATGAATACCTGGCCCGATGGCAGCATCCGCTTTGCGGTGGTGACGGCGCTCGCGCCTGCGGGAACGAAGGCGCTTCAGTTGAACGTCAATCCATCCCCGGTGGCGCCCGTCGCGCCCCAGGGCGGTGTAACCTTCGCCACGGAGACCGCTCCCGATGGCACACTGCGCTTTCACCTGGCCAACGGAGACGGGCGCGTGGAGGGAGCCCGGGGCAAGCTCACTATCGACGGCCTGGACGCGGCACTCTACCCCGAAGTCACCGAAGAGCTCGAAGAGAGTCCCGTGCATCGGGACGTCGAAGTGCGTGGCCGAATTAAGAGCGGCGAGACCGACTTTGGACGCTTCGTGTTGCGGGCGTTGACCTTTGCCGGAGCGCCGGTCGCCCGGTTGCAGTTTCGCATCTTCCATGATCTCCCCGGCACGCGCACCATATCGCACATGGCCCTGCGACTTCCCTGGACGGGCCAGCCGGTACGATCGGTTGTGGCGGGTGGCGAGACTTTTGGTCCGGAACAAACGGTTTCGGTGACGCAGCAGGATGCCGAGGCCTGGCGCCTTACGGGGGCCGATGAGTCCCACCGCACGGGCCGTGCGCCGGGATGGATGGGCGTCTCGGGCAACCGCGGCGCGCTGATCGCGTGCATACGCCATTTCGCAGAACAGTTCCCCAGCCAGATGGCCTGGGCCGAGGGCGCGCTTACGCTCGATCTCTTGAGCCCGACGGAAGCGATTTCGGCCTATGGGCCCCACGAAGGCGAGGCCAAGCGCTACGAGATCTGGCTGGGCCTTACCGAGCCCGGCCAGACGACGGAATCTTTCGCGGCCCGCGCCGAATCGATGCTGAACCCGCCCGCGCTTTTCGATCCGGACTATGCGTGCGCCACCGGGGCATTCGGGCCGGCCGCGCCCCACGATGCCGCGCGCTTCCCCGAATTGACCGCCTTCATGCAGAAGACCTACGGCGATATTCCCGGCTCCATGTTTTACACCACCGGCATCCGCCACTGGGGCGATCTGCCCTACAACGTGGAGGAGGGCACCTGGCGCAACGGATACTACGATACTCAGCAGGGACTCTTCTCCGAGTATCTCATGACGGGTGACCCGCGCTGGTTCGATCACCTTGAGGCTTCCGTGCGCCACATCATGGATATCGATGTGTGCTATGCCTCCGTGGAGCACCCCGACTGGGTGGGCTCAATTCACGGACTCTACAGCAAGGACCACAGTACGGGCGATCCGTGGAATCCCACCCAGCGCATGAAGGGCATGCTGAACTATGCCCGGCTCACGGGCGACCGCGACGCACGCGCGGCGGCGCTCGGTGTGGCAGACTCCGCATTGGCCGCCAAGCGAGCCATTGGCGCGGTAAGCGTGCGCGATCATGCCGGTGTACTCTATGCCCTCACTTCGGCCTACGATGAATCCCGCGACCCCAAGTACCTCGAAGGTGCCCGCGAACTCGCCCATGACGCCATGAAGCGCATCGATCCGCGCCGGGGCACCTACGCGGAAATCCACGGCAACTACGGCTATCGAGGCAACGTGCCCTGGATGGTGGCCCAGCTCATGGAGCCGATGTACGATTACTACCGCCAAAGCGGCGACCTCGCGGCAGCAGAGGCGGTCGTGGGCATGGCCGAATCCATGCTCGCGGAGAACCGCACACGCGGCGTCGACGGCGACGTGTACGGCTATTCCCACAATCCCCACTTCAAGAAGAGCAGCACCTACCACATTCTCATCGCCCCGGCCGTGCTCTACGCCTATGAACTGACCGGCGACGACGAGTTTCTGAAACAGGGCCGCGCTATGTACAACCAGACCATCGCCGAAGGCACGGTGAACTCGGTCATGAACTGCTACTGGAACACCCATACGCTGCTGTATTATCTGGAGCGAACCACCCAGTAGCAATGGAACCTATACGCTGATTCAGGTTTGGCACCACGACTACAATTTTCAAAGCAATTGTGCAAGACTGGGAGCTTCGAAGATGCGCCGTAAGGCGCGTTTTGGAGTGTGTGAGAATGAGAGTATTCAAGGCTTCCTAAGGACGGCGGCGATTATCCGAGGTGTTGAATCGTGCGAGGACGGAAGACGTGTATGTCACGAGGCAAAACGGTGACACGTTCAGAGTCGTTTTCGAATCGCGAGGGATATCGCCCTTTGAAGTTCCGTTCATCACGACAAAGGCAACAACAAAAGACATCCTGGACGCCGTGCGCAAGCCTCGCGGTGGCTGATGGTACTCAGACTCGCGCACCTTTTTTCGATTGCCTACCTCGCGCTCTCCAGCCGTTCGAGTGCATCCCGGGGCGTGAGTATCGGAATGCCGTGCACCTGACCGAGACTCAGCATATGGCTCTTGTCGCCTGAGACAATAAGGTCCGCTTTTCCTGCGATGGCCGTAGCAAGGATAGGGTTGTCATTGGGGTCGGAAGACAC
The DNA here is from genome assembly GCA_016791475.1 of Candidatus Hydrogenedentota bacterium. Taxonomy (NCBI): domain Bacteria; kingdom Pseudomonadati; phylum Candidatus Hydrogenedentota; species Candidatus Hydrogenedentota bacterium. Next base: position 101,218 of record JAEUWI010000007.1, on the reverse strand, counting down.
GTCAATTTCGGGCACTTCGGAAACTACGAATCCAACAGCTTCCAAGTTGTAGATGAGGGCTTCGACTTCTTCGGAAGCAATCCGTGATCGGAGATGGGGTCGACCGCTGACCGAGCGGAGCTCGTGCGCGATGTAATCGGAAGAAATCAGGACATGCCGACCCTGGCGAATGGTGCTGAGTAGTTGTCCTGGAGGGCCGCTACTGGACAACAATGCGCTGATCAGGACGTTCGTGTCAAGTAGGATTCGCACGAATCTCTGCTACCGCCTCATCGGCCAGCGCCTGCGCGTCTTCCGGTGAAAGGTCCGAGTTGCGTACTTGGATGTTCTCTACTGTATCCCAGAAAAGCGCCTGCCGAACCGCATGGTCCACATAGGCCGAGAGGTCGGCTTTTCCCCCGGGGTTCCGAGCCAGGAAACTACGAACACTTCGGTCGGTTTCTTCGGGTATGACTAAGTTCCACTGGGTCATGCTTTGCTCCATTCCTTTTTCTCATACACATGACTTTACAATAAATACTCTTTTGTGACAAGTAGATCTGTCCGGCTGGGAGAAGGCTCGCGCCATACGATTGATCTCCTGCCCAGGCAATCGGCTACTATCACGGAGTAAATAATTCAGCGGAGATGCACCCAATGAAACGACGCGACTTCTTCAAATCCGGCGCGCTGGCCGCGGGGGCTTCCCTCGGCACTGGCGCCATTCCCGCCCTGGCCCAATCCGACAAGCTTCCCGAAACCCAGTGGAAGCCCGATCCCGATCTCGGCACCCATTGGAATTTGTTTCAGAAGCTGTCGGATCAGTGCGTGCCCCGGATGAGCTTCCTTGAAGATCGGTACTCCGATCCCGCCGCGTGGGCCGAGGCGGCGCGCGCCGAGTTCCGCGCCTGCTTTCACTTCGGCAAGACCTTCGATCTGAATCCAGAGGTCGTGGACAAGACGGATTGTGGCGATTTCACGCGGGAACGGGTCATCATCAGCACCACGGCGGGTTTCCGTACCGCCCTGTACCTGCTCGTGCCAAAGAATCTCAACGGGCCCGCGCCGGGCATCGTGGCGCTGCACGACCACGGCGGCTTCTACTTCTGGGGCAAGGAAAAGCTCACCCGCGTCGAGCCAGTCCACCCGGAGTTGCAGAAATTCAAAGACAAATACTACAGCGGACGCGATATTGCCGATGAGCTGGCACGCCTCGGCTATGTCGTCGCGGTGCCCGACATGCTCCACTGGGGCGAGCGCGCCATGTATTTCGAGGCCGACCCCGAGCGCATCAAGAAGCGCACGCTGGAAGTCACCGAAGAGGACATCAAGCAATTCAACGCCCGCTCCTGGGCGCACGAAGAACTGCTCGGACGCACAGCCCTCGCCACCGGCACCACCCTCTCCGGCATCGTCGCGGGAGACGACTATTGCGCGGCGGAATACCTCTGCAGCCGGCCCGAGGTGAACCCGGACCGCGTGGGCTGTACGGGCCTCAGCGTCGGTTCCGTCCGTACCATTTTCCTTGGGGCGCTCCATCCGAAAGTGCGCGCCTCCGTAGCCGTCTGCTGGATGTGCGGGTACCAGCCCCTGATCCGCAACAACGTCCGCTACATCGTGGGCTTCAGCAAGCTCGTCCCCGGTCTCTACAACAAACTCGACTGGCCCGATCTCGCCGGCCTTCACTGGCCCGGCGCCCTCATGTGCATCAACGGCCTGAAGGACGAGCTCTACCCCCTGGAAAATGCGAAGGAGGCCTTCGCAAAGGTGGAAAAGATCTTCGCAAAGATGAACGCACCGGAAAGCTTCAAAGGCGTCTTCTTCGACGGACCCCATGAGTTCAATCGAGAAATGCAGGAGAAGGCCTTCGCCTGGCTGGGCGAAAAGCTGGCGTGAATTAATTGCGTTGTAAAGATCACAGCGTGGCGTAGCCACAACCAAAATTTTGAACCACGAATGGACACAAATTTTCACGAATAAGAAAATCAAAATTGGCGTTTGATAGGAACATGGTATTCCGGCCCGAAGGGCCACCGACATCTTAGCCTTGGGCAACGCCCAGGGTTAAGCGCGTTCAAAAAATATATGAGCCCTGTAAGGGCGCGACATTAGGCAAGTATGCAGGTTTTACAGTCTTTCAATTTCTACGAAAAATCCATCAAGCTTGCAGGTAGTATTACAAAGGGCACAAAGAGTGTTGACCTCTTTGTGCCCTTTGTGATCTCTCGCGGCCAATAAGACGGGCCGCTTCTCAATCCAGCTTGAAAACTCCCAAAATCGCCGAGTCGCTCTCCCCATTCCACAGGGGGTGCCAATACAGGTACGACAATCCGAAGCGCGCGTCGGCACCTTCGTAGTCGTTGTAGGCCACATTGATTTGCACGTAATCGGTTGTAGTGCCGGAAGCCGCCTCCAGTGCGGCGCGGGGCATGGCGAATTCCATGGTCATTCGGCCTTCAGAAACGCGATGGGCGAACTTACCGCCCACTTCCGCCGATGACTTCGGCACTTTGCGCGACTTCTCGAATCCTGTCCGATCCTCCGCGGTGAGGCCCGGCCCATCCACCACCGACAATACGGCTTCAATGGGGAGCTTCGCCGACGCGGGATCGGAGCCCATCGCACGGAACATGGCTCGCCCGAAATCGCGCAGATGGGCCTCGTTCGCGTCCTCCAGCGAATCGTCCTTCACATCCATGGCCACATACACCATGGTTTCGTCGTGGGCCACGGCAAAGCGGAAGCTTCCGTCCTCGGGACCGCGCCAGGCGAGCTCGTTGTCCCGCAGTTCACCGGGACGCGCCATATTGAAGGGGAGCGCGCCCCACTCGGCGATATTGCCATCGACGGCGATATCGTCGCGCCGCTGTGACGTGTGGGGCGCATCCCCGCGCAGTCGGACGATGTCGCTGAAGGCGATGGGTGCGGCGTTGTCCTGATCGTAGTTTGCGCTCCAGTGCAGGTAGAGGGCCTGGAACTCCGCGGCGGAGACGGGCGTGTCGGCGCTGATCTCCACGGTGCGAACCAGCGAACCCTTGGGCGGGATCACCGCGGCCACGGCCGAGGGCGATACCCGCAACGCTTCATCCGCCTCCACGAGGGCCTTGAAGCGCATGGGTTTGTCCCACGGATTCTTGATCGTGACTTCCCAGCTTGCCTCGGTGAACGTCTCCCCGGAAAGCGCCATGGTCGGCGCGGTCACGATCTCCTCGTTCTCAAAGGGCCGGATGGCCTCCATCATGTCCACGGTGAGGTAGTCTGCGGGGAAGATTCCCTCCAGCTCGATACCGGCCATTACCGGGCCGGCGTCCGTCGCGGTGACCATCATGAGGTGGTCCATCTCGCCATAGCGTCGCCCGCGCAACTGCGAGCTGCCGCCGGTGGTCGCCAGGGTGACGTATTGAATATTCCCATGGCTGGTGTAGGCGTAGTTGTGAATGTGTCCGCCAAAAACCGTGAGCTTCTCGCGGCCTTCCAGTAGCTTCGCCACGGGACCCCAGGTCGGCCGGTTGCTGATCCAGAAGGGATGGTGCTGAAAAAGATAGGTCCAGCGAACGTCCGCATGCTTCTTAAGCGTTTCCTCAAGCCAGGCGAACTGGGCGTCGTCGTAGTTGTTGCTGTCGAGCACCAGAAAAAGCATGTCCTGGTAGAGAAAGCTGTAGTAGCCGGGACCAAAGCGCCTGGCCCAGTCCTCTTCCTGAAGACCTTCCCGCATATCGTGGTTACCGGGAACGAAAACAAAAGGGGCTTTCAGCGGTTCCAGGTAGGTCATGAACTCGTCCCACTGCTTCTTGAGTAACGCGGATGCGCCCTCGCGCTCCGCATCCACACCGTCGATCATGTCACCCACGCTCATCACGAAGGCCGGCTGGAGCAACTCGGCCTTTTCCATGGCCTCGCGGTAGATACCGGGCCGCGGCCGACCGGAATTGTCCGACACCACCACGAAGTGGAAGTCTCGCGCGCCCTGTCGCGGCATGTCGCTCGTCCAGGGCTTCGGGGCGGTGGTCACTTCGTGGCTGAAGCGCTCCGGTGGCCCGCCGGCCTCGTGGGCAAGGGTGCTGGAGGCAATCAAGAGCAACAACGTAAACGACAACAGGACAATTCGGCGCATAACGTGCGCTCCCTTTGGTTTGAGGCAGATGAAACAATTGGGGCGGGCGGTCGACGATTCCGCACACGCCATGATACTACACTTTGGGATGTACACGCGGCTCCGTTCAGGAATACGAAGAACCGAGATCTGCGGTTGGCGGCGCCCCCCTCCCACTTCTTCGTGCTCTTCGTGGCCTTCGCGGTGAAAGAGTTTGTTTCGGCCATAAGCTGCCTCGCATACCTCTTGGTGTAATCGCTCCCGCTTGATGACCCTCTTTACTTTGGCTAGACTGTACTGCGTGTCTCCGGGGCCGCAGCGTGCCCGGCCTTATGGTTTCCGCAGCCAACCATCGGAAAGAACAATCATGCGACCACGACTTCGCTTGTACCTTTTCTGTCTCGCCGCATTCCATGTTGTCACCACGGCATGGGCGCAGATCACTCTGGTCGACTCGGGACAGCCCCGGGCTACTATTGTGATTGGCGCGAATGCCAGCGCGCAGGCCGTCGAGGCCGCCAGTTTACTCCAGGAATATGTGAAGAAGATGAGCGGGGCGACATTGCCGGTTCAAAGAGAGGGCGAAATCAGCAGCGGCCCGCGCGTATTCGTGGGGCGAAGCGATGCCGTCCGCGCACTGGGCCTCACCCTGCCCGAGGGCCATACGCATCAGATGAACGAAGAAGCCTTTACGGTGCGCACGGTCGGCGACGACCTGGTTCTCGCGGGCAATGAAGACTGGAACTATCGCGGCACGATCTTTTCCGTAGCCGACTTCCTGGAAAAGGACCTCGGCTGCCGCTGGTTCTTTCCCGGCCCCTTTGGTGAAGTCATCCCGAAGCAGGAGACCGTTATCATCGGCGCGTTGGACCGCACTGAGCGGCCCAGCTTCCGCATCCGCCGCATCTGGTACTCCGGCTGGTTTCCCGTTTCCGAGCAGGACAACGCCTGGATGAAACGATGGTGCGATCTGAACAAGTTGAACGCCCTCGATCTGAGCTTGCCGGGCGATGGCAGCGTGCAGTACCTTGCGCCTGCGGAGAAATACTTCGAATCGAAGCCCGAGATCTACGCCATTGATGGGAAGGGCAACCGTATGAAGGACATGCTCTGCATGTCCGAGCCGGAGGCGGTGCGCATCGCCGTGGAGACCATCAAGGAAGCCTTTCGCGACGACCCGGATCGCCTGAGCTACGGCTTCGCCCCGCCCGACGGTTTCCCCGTGTGTCACTGCGAGCGGTGCCAGCGTTTCTTTCCCGGTTTTGAGGGCCTCGGCCATGGCGACCCCAGTCTGAGCGAGGTGTGGTTCAAATTCGCCAATAAAATCGCGGCGGAAGTTAATAAAGAGTTCCCCGATCGCTGGGTGCTTACCAACGGCTACGCGAACCGTGTGCGTCTGCCCGAAGGTATCGCGGACTTCTCGCCCAATCTCGGCATCCAGTCCGCCGTCATCGCCGCCTGCGCCATCCACCGCACCGGCGATCCCCGCTGCTGGCAGCGCACAGTCTATGAAGACATCATGGAACGCTGGTTCGACAAGCTGGAAGTCGTCTTCATCTATGACTACGACCCCGCAAAAGCCATCGACAATTTGCCCTTCCCCGCGCTCCATTGCCTGAAGCACGATATCCCCTGGCTTCGGGATCAGGGCGCCTGGGGTTTCTACACCGAAGGCACCAACACATGGATGACGACTCACCTCAACTACTACGTTCGTGCGAAGCTCATGTGGAACGCGGATCTCGATGTGGACGCGCTCGTTCGTGATTACTGCGAGCGCTTTTACGGCCCGGCGGCGAATGCCGTGGAGAAATATATCTGGACCCTGGAGAAGGCCGTGGAGAAGAGCGACACCCATGAAACCTGGGGCCGTCTCATGCAGTGGCGGCTTATCCTGCCGCCCGTGCTCGGCAAGCTTGATCGCCTCATGGCCGAAGCAGAATCGAAAAGCGCAACCCCCGAAGAAAAGCAGCGGGTCCAGGTATTGCGCGGCACCCACGAGCACATGAAGGCCTTCCTCGCCATGGAGGAGGCCGCCGCCAACGCGGACTACGCCACCGCGATTGCCAAGGCCGATGAAATGCTCGAGATGCGCGGCCCCATCGAAGCCGTACAGACGGGACTGCTGCCGCCCGAGATCGACATCGCAAAGGGGCAGAGTTCCAGCCTCACCTCGCGCAAACCCGCGTTCGAGTTCATGGCCACCCGGCAACATGGCCCGCGGGGTGAAATGGTCGCGCTCCTGCCCCGCGCGTGGGATTTCAAGACCGACCCGAAGCGCCTTGGCACCATCGAGCAATGGTACCTCCCCGGTAAGGCCGAGGGCTGGGAGCCCATCGATACGACCTATTACTGGGAGGCTCAGGGTTATCAGGACAAGTCCGGCTGGGGCTATTGGGGCGACGCATGGTACCGCACCGCTTTCGATGTGCCCGCCGACCTGAAGGGCAAGCCGCTTTGGCTCGCCGTCTCGGGGGTTTACAACTGGGGCGTGTGGGTCTGGGTCAATGGCACCCTGCGAGAATTCGAGATGACCCGCCACTGGCGCCTGGGCTACCAGGAAGAGACCGCGCCCTTCGAGATTGACGTGACGGACCTCATCAAGCCCGGCGAAAGAAACGATATCGCGATCCTCGTCCACACCCGCGAACCTGGAAGAAACCCGCGCGGTGGCCTGCATGGAAGGGTCTTCCTCTGGAGTCCGACCGGTGCTGCGGATGCGGTGGAGCCGACGGTGGCGGCCCCGGCCGTGCCGGAGTAGCGGGCGAAGGACCCGGCGCTTGACATATCGTCATATAACGATATATAATCCCGTCGTGAGCGTTAAGCAGCAACGCTTCGGATTGGAGTACCTCCCAGATGGCGCTGAAAAGCCCCCCCACAAAGCTGACCTCTCTCGATGGGCTCTCCCAGGCCGCCGAGTGCCTCCGCACCCTCGCACATCCCCACCGCCTTCGCATGGTTCAGATGATGCTTCGCGATGAGCACACCGTCGGTGCACTGGCCGAGGCCTGCGGTATCCCCAGCCACATGGCTTCGGAGCATCTGGGCAAAATGAAAGATCGAGGTCTGCTCCAGGCGGAACGTCGCGGCCGCCAGATTTTTTATCAGATCGCGGAGCCGCACCTGGCCAACATCATGGCCTGTGTAGAGGCCCGGTTCAGATAGTCAATTTTTTTTGCCCACACCTATCGTATATTTACGATATTACGACACATAGAAGAAGGAAACACGCATGAATACGATCTCCCCTGAGAGCCTGAATGAAAAAAAAGCAGCGGGCGAAGCCCTCGTCCTTATCGATGTGCGCACCCCCGCGGAGTTTGGCGAAGTGCACGTACCCTTCGCGGTCAACGTGCCCCTGGATCGAATAACGCCCGAGTCGGTGCGCGAGGCCGCCAATGGCGCGCCCGTCTACGTCATCTGCCGCAGCGGCCAACGCGCAAAGAACGCCTGCGAGCAACTGGCCCGGAGCGGCGTGGATAATCTCACGCTGGTCGAGGGCGGCACCCAAGGCTGGGTCGACGCCGGCCTGGAAGCCGTTCGCGGAAAGAAGGCCATTTCGCTGGAGCGCCAGGTACGGATCGCCGCTGGCGCGCTGGTGGTGCTCGGAAGCGCCCTGGCCTGGTTCGTCCATCCCGCATGGCTTGCGCTGCCCGCCTTCGTGGGTACGGGCCTGGTCTTCGCCGGCGTCACCGACACCTGCGGCATGGCGATGATCCTGGCGCGCATGCCCTGGAATCGAGGAAGCGCCTGAACGTTCAGCGCCTATCCAGAACTTCCCGAACCTTACGATTAAGCTGTATGAAGCTGAACGGCTTGTTGATAAACTCGATGCCGTCGTCCAGCACGCCCTGATGAACTATCGTGTCGTCCGCGTAGCCGGACATGAACAGTACCTTGACGCCGGGCTGGAGCCCCGCGATCTCGCGCACGAGATCCGGGCCGTTCAGCCCCGGCATGACCACATCGGTCAGCACCAGATCCACCCGGCCGGGATGGGCCTTCAACAAGGACAGCGCGTGCAGGCCGTCGTGTGCTTCCAGCACCGTATAGCCCGCCCGCGATAAGGTTATCCGCATGACGGCGCGCAGCGCCTCTTCGTCTTCCGCCAGTAGAATCGTCTCACCGCCCGGAACCATACCCTCGGGCAGACTATCGTGACGTTCGAGGGCCGGGGCCGCTTCGATCCAGGGCAGGTAGATTTGAAAGGCCGTGCCTTTTCCCGACTCGCTCTCCACCCAGATGTTTCCGCCGCTCTGTTTCACGATTCCGTACACGGTCGCCAGGCCAAGCCCCGTGCCTTTGCCCACTTCCTTGGTCGTGAAGAAGGGCTCGAAGATCCGCGCCCGCACCTCGGCGTCCATTCCGATACCGGAATCCCGCACCTCAACGCATGCGTAGCGGCCGGGGCGCCCGCCGGGACGTTGCCGGGCCTGGCGCTCGTCGATCTCCTCGTTTCGCGTGGCGATGGTGAGCCGCCCGCCCCCGGGCATCGCGTCCCGCGCGTTTACCGCAAGATTCATCAGGATCTGGTCGACTTGCCCCGGATCCGCCATGACGCGTCCGAGCCCGGGGGTCAGTTCGACGCGAAGCTCAATATCCTCGCCAATGAGCCTGCGAAGCATTTTTTCGGCGTCTTCGATGATCCCGTTGAGATCCGCCACGGACGGCCGCAAGATCTGGCGGCGGCTGAAGGCGAGGAGCTGCCGGGTCAATCCGGTGGCCCGGTCGGCGGCGCGCTTTATCTGCATGACGTTCTCGTGCAGGGGACCTTCCGCCCCCACGGACTCCAGCATCAACTCGGTGTAGCCGCCAATGACGCCCAGGAGGTTGTTGAAGTCGTGGGCGACACCCCCGGCGAGCAGGCCGATACTCTCCATTTTCTGCGCCTGCAGAAACTCCAGCTCAAGCCGCTTTCGGTCCGTAATATCGACATTGGTGCCGATAATGCGCGATGGCGACCCGGACTCGTCCGCCACCGCGGCCGCGCCGAGGAGTATCCACCGCAACTCTCCATCCGCGCGCTTGATGCGGAACTCGCGCTGAAAGCGCCGCCAGGGTTCGCTCACGCAGTCATCGAGCGTCTTACGGAGGGGGCCGATATCTTCGGGATGCACCCGTCGGAACCAGTCGTCGATGGTGTTGACCACCTCAGCCGCTTCCAGACCAACCTGCTCCATCCACTCGGCCGAATACAGTACGGTGCCCGTCGCCCGATTCCACTCCCAGAGGGCGATATTTCCGGCGGTCACCGCGCGCTGCAGCCGCTCGCGCGCCTCCTGCAGGGTGGCCTGGGCCCGCAACTTCTCGGTCACGTCCTCCTTGACCGCTACAAAATGGGTGACGTTGCCCGACCCATCGCGAATGGGCGAAATGCTCTGTGCCTCGCTGTACAGGTCGCCATCCTTGCGCCGGTTGATGAGGGTGCCCCGCCAGACCCGACCCGCCTGTATGGTGGCCCACAGGTTCTCGAAGAGCTTCCGATGGTGCTGCCCGGACTTGACCAGATCGCGGGGGTTCTTGCCAATGGCCTCGTCCAACGCATAGCCGGAGATCTTGGCGAACGCGGGATTGGCCCAGGTAATGGTGCCCTCCAGATCCGTAATGACGATACCGTTATTGGCGGCGTTCAGCGCGGCGCTGTGAAGGCGGAGCCGCTCTTCCGCCTCGCGGCGCTCGTTTTCCTTCAGCGCGAGGGAGATCAGGCCCGCCAGGGCGACCGCAAAGGTCTTCTCGTCCGAAGACCAGCTCCGGATCGGTCCCGTGTGTTCGTGGCACAGCACGCCAAAGAGTGTACCCCCGAGGTGGATGGGGGCGTCCAGCATGGAAGTGATGCCGTAGGCGGGAAAATAGTCCCGGGCAAACTCCCGTGTGAGCGGATCCCGCGAGCCATCGTCCGCCGCGATGATATCCGCATCCTGGAGCGCCCCGAAGTAGGCTGGGTACTCCGATGCCTGGATTTCCATACCCTCGGCGTGGGTGTTCAAAACGGAATCATAGAGATCGAGACAGCGAATCGCGGTTTGCTCGTCGTTGAAGCGCCAGACACTTACGCGGGCCACATCGATGGTCCTCGCCGCCGTCTCCGTGATATGGCGCAGGGCCAGGGATATATCCGTCTGGCTCAATCGGGCGTCACTCGCCAGGGCGATCAGGGCGTTTCGCTGGAGCAGCAGTTGTTCTTCTCTGCAGTGCAGTTCCAACTCCGCGCGCTTGCCCGCGGTGATATCCTCGTGCGCCACTACGAGCTTCGGCGGTTCGGACGCCGGCATCCGGGTAATCCGGCACGTGAACCAGCGCTCTTGCTCTGGACCGTGACAGGGATACTCGTAGCTCCCCTCCGACCGTTCGCCCGCAAGTATGGCCCGCAACAACGCGCCAACCGCCCGGCCGTCCTCGCCGCCGCGATCACAGACTTCAAAATAGCTCGCCCCCAGGTCCGCCCGTTCCAGATTCGCCCCGTTTTCTTCGGCAAACGTCCGCCATGCACGGTTCACAGCGACAATGACACCCCCGTCGTCCAGAACGGCAATGTGGGACGCCAGCGCGTCCAACGTTGCCTGTGCAAAGTCCCCACTCATGCGTTCCAGTTCTCCAGCAACAGGGCAGAACCGGACGGTCCAGCGGGGTGCCGGAGTCGACGCACAGGCAGCGCGCGCCGCGTAACGTCCAGAAAGCCGATTAACACTACGCAGACTATTTTAATAGCCGAAACTATCTTACTCAGCCCACGTGATTCCGTGCAACCCTACGATCCGGAGCCCGGAAGCCGATCTTTTCTTGAATAAACGCGGTTCAGTCACTATGCTGAACCTTTCAAAAAGTGGCGCTTTGTGTCGAGGCGCCCGTTATCGACTGGAGAACATCCCATGCACAGGCTCCTTCTCGCCTTCGCCCTCGCCGCGACCGGCGCACTCGCGATTACCGTCAACGCCGCCGCGCCCCTGTTTCGCGGACCCTACCTGCAACAGGCCACGCCGGAAACCGTGGTGGTGGTCTGGCGCACCAACGCGGAGACAACGCCCGTGTTGCGCTATGGCGCCGCGCCGGATGCCCTGACCAGCGAGGTGAGCGGCGACGCCATTACGTTGCGGGTCTCGGTCGATGTGGATGCCCCCGCGGACGTGCTCCGGCTTTACGCGGAAAGTGCGGAGGAGGCCGCGAAGCGAAAGAAGACCGATGAGGATCCGTCCACGCCCGCCAACACCCGGCAGTATGAGGCCCATGTGACGGGCCTCTCGCCCGCCACGAAGTACTACTATGGCGTCTTCAATGGCGACACGCTTCTTGCGGGCGGCGACAGCGAGCATTACTTCCTTACCCACCCACCGCTGGGTTCGAAATCCAGCATGCGCCTGTGGGTCGTGGGTGATTCGGGAACGGGCGATCAGAACCAGGCGGACGTGCACACCGCGATGCGGAACTACATTGCCGAGACAAAGCGCCCGCTGGATCACTACCTGCACGTGGGCGATATGGCCTATGGCAAGGGCACGGACGGCCAGTTTCAGAGCAATTTCTTTGCGCCCTATGACGCCACACTGCGCAACACCGTTTGCTGGGCTTCGATGGGCAATCATGAGGGCGCCAGTTCTCGCGGCATCTCCGGCACCGGCCCCTACTACGATGCCTATGTCTGTCCCACGGCCGCCGAGGCGGGTGGCGTGGCTTCCGGCACCGAGGCCTACTATTCCTTCGACATTGCCGACGCCCACTTCATCTGCCTCGACTCCCATGATCTGGATCGCAGCCCCGACGCCGCCATGGCCCAGTGGCTGCGCGCGGATCTGGAGCAGGCCAAAGCCAAGTGGCTCATCGCCTTCTGGCATCATCCGCCCTACACGCTGGGCTCCCACGACAGCAACAAGGAGCAGCAGCTCATCGAAATGCGCGAGAATTTCATGCCCATCCTGGAGTCCGCCGGCGTCGACCTCGTGCTGACCGGCCACTCCCACATCTATGAACGGAGCATGCTTATCGACGGCGCATACCACACGCCGACGGTGGCGGAAAACGTGGTGCTGGACGATGGCGACGGTAATCCGGAGGGCGACGGAGCCTACCGCAAGAGCGAGGGCCTTCACCCCAACGAGGGCCACGTTTCCGTGGTGACGGGCAATGGCGGCGCGGATATGAGCCGTCGGGGCACCATGCCGGTGATGCGCGAGATCATTGTGGAGTATGGCTCGGTCATCGTCGATATCGATGGCGACACCCTGAAGGGCATCATGCTGAACAAGGATGGGGTGACCCGCGACCTCTTCAGCATCGTGAAAGAGGGCACGGTGACGCCGAAACGTATCGAAAAGCCCTGGCAGCCCAAAGACGATCTCTCCCTGATTACGCGTCACAACCTGAATTTCTCTGAAGACGCGGCGGGCGCCCCGCCCTCAGACTGGAAGGTCGTGGGGGGCGATGAAAAGGCGGCCGCGGTGATTGCCGGGGAAGACGGCAAGCGCAAACACCTGCAGGTTACCGCGGCGGATCAGGCTTCTATCGCTCTCTTTGAACCGCTGAAATGGAACGCCTTCGATTTTGAAACGCTGATCCGATTGCCCGAGCAGGGCGGCACCGCGGCCGGCCTGGTCTTCGGTTATGTGGACGAAAAGAACTATCTGAGCGCCATCTTCCACCAGGCCGACGGCGTAGTCCGCGTCAGCCAGGTGACCGGAGGGGTTGAAAAGGTATTGGCGGAGAAAAAGATGTCGTTGGAAGCCGGGAAGTGGCTCCAGCTCATCTGCGTCGTGGAAGGCAATACGCTGAAGATCGAGGGCCTGGATGATATGGAGATTCCGGTGGCGTTGAGTGCGGCACTGCCTGAATCGCGGATGGGCTATATCGTAGGGCCGAAGAGTAAGGCCGAGTTCCTGGCCTTCCAGATCAAGCGCTGATTCCATGCGTCGATGTGCCCTGGCCCTGCTCTGCGCCCTGGCGGTTACCCCCGCGTCGGCCCATGACAGCCCCGGCGACGTTATCCATGCCGTGAGCCACCGGATAGAACAGGAGGGCCCCACGGCGCGCCTGCTGGCCGCCCGGGCCTTCGAGTATCAGTCTCTGGGCCAGTGGAATGCCGCCATCATCGACTTCGACGGCGCGCTGGCATTGCAGCCCCGCTTCAGCGCCGCGCTCCAGGGCCTGGCCGAGGCCCACCTTCGTCTGGGCCATTGGACCGATGCGGAATCCGCCGCACAGCGCGCCATTGCCCTCTACGACGATGACGGACGACGCGCGCCGGGCCAGGCGCTGCTGGCTCAGGTGCTGGAAGCGCAGACGAAATGGCCCGAGGCGCTCGATGCGTGGCGCGAGGCGCTCAAGGCGCCCTATCCCGAAGTGGACTGGTTTCTGGGCGAGTCCCGCTGTTTGGGGCAACTCGGGCGCTATGACGATCAGGCCTCGGCCCTCGCGCTGGCCCGATCGCGCAACCCCAGTGTAGTGCTCCATCGCGCCTGGGTCCGCGCCATGGTGGATGGCGGTCAGCTCGACGCCGCACGGGCCGAGATCGAAGCCGGGCTGGAAAAAGCCCGCTGGCGCAGCTCGTGGCTCCTGCTCCGGGCGCGCATGTACGCAAAGCGGGGTGACACGGTGCACCAGCACGAGGACGCCCTGGCGGCGCTGGTTGAACTGCAGGGGCGCATCAACCCCGAGCGTCCCGACACGTGGCTGGTAACGGAGTGCGCCGTCGCCCTGGCCCTGGCCGGCGAAGAGACGCGGGCCCGTGAATATGAAACGCAGGCCCGCAACCTCGGGGCATCGGGTGCGGACCTGCTGGAAATCGATCTACTGCTGGGAGCGGGAACCGCTACTCCACCGTGATGGCGTAGGTCAGTTCGCGAAGGGACTGGGCGGATTCCGCCGAGGGCGCCTCCGCGCGAACGGTCACACTGTGCGTACCGGGACTCTCAAAAGCGCCCTTCCAGGAAGACGCCGTGCCCGCATCCGCGCCATCCAGCTTCCACGTGTAGCGCCCATAACCTTCGGGGCCCTTGAGCGTCTGGGTTACACCGGCCTTCACCGTGACGGCTATCGGGGGTTCCGCGACGACCGTGACCGTTCCCAGGGCAAGAGCCACCGTTTTTTCGCCCTCCTTCTCCACGTATGCCAGGTCATAAACACCCGTCTGCTCGAAGGGGTAGTTCAGCGAGCCACCGGGGGCTTCCACCGCCGCGCCGTTCACCATCCACGCCGCGGTGCGATCTGCCCGCACGTCCATCTTCATTTTGAGCGACTGGCCCACATAGTAGACCTCGGAGAGATTCAGGTCGATACGTTCCTGGCCCAGGGACTGACTGATGCCGAGCTGGGCCCGAATTTCATCCACCGTAACGCCCTGGCGCTTCGCGCGGGCTTCCAGTCCGGCGTCGGCAATATCCTGTAGCGCCGTCACGGGCACGCGCACTTCGCCCTGGCCCGTCTTGATCGCCAGATCATAGTGACCCAGCTCCAGCGCCTCGGTCGGGCGAATGGTCACCGCGCCGTCCTTCTTCTCGACCGTGATCATATGGTCGTAATCGTGGTTGTCCACGTAGAGCTTTACCGAGGTAATGCTCGCGGCCGGCACGGGGGTTCCCTCGTGGGTCACGCCGATCGTAACGACCTGATCGGCGGTCTTGATCTCGATCTGGGCGGGGTTCGCCTCAACCGCCGACGCGGCGGGCGCCAGGACAATTGCCAGGGCGAATACGATGCCCATCCGGCATTTGCCCTTCCAACCGGTGTTTCGCTGCAGGTTCATGGTGTCTCCTCCTATTTCAAGTTTGCCGTTGCCATGCAACGCCATAATCACTTTCCGGTCCCAAAGGTTCCCGTCACAACGGCCCCGGTGTGCCTCGCCGCACCAGCCCCGTAATGAGAGACACGAGGAAGAGCACCAGGAAGATGTAGAACAGGATCTGCGCGATCCCCGCCGTGGTGGCCGCGATGCCGCCAAAGCCCAGCACCGCCGCGACAATCGACACAATAAAGAATACAAGCGCCCAGTACAACATGGAGCTATCCTCCTTTCGGCTGATGGCGGACGTTATGTCCGCCTGCTCGTAAAGTGCATAGGTCGTGCCAACGCATTCAGCGCCGAAGTCGCACAATTCACAGGGCAAGTGTGTAGATTTCATACGCCGGGCGTATCAAAAGGTTCCGTATTGGTATTGCCACGCCTCTGATCGCGAAGAGGCATAGGACGCATAGGTCGAATACAACCGATTCATTCCATACGTCGTATTCGTCGAATCCGTCCTATCGACGTTTGCTGTCGCAGCGCGACATTGACACCCCCGGCATCGCCCGCTAGACTGTCTGTCAGTCATTTTCCAACGCGACCTCCACTGAAAAGGATCCCGAAGCCATGTCGAAGACCGGCTCCACCCCGAAGCGCAATCCAGGCACCTTGTCCCGGCGCACTTTCCTGCGCACTTCCGCGGTCGCGGGCGCCGCTGTCATCGGCGCACCGGCTATCGTGCGCGGACAAAACCTGAACGAAAAACTTAACATCGCCATCATCGGCGCGGGCGGCCGGGGCGGCGCGAACCTGGAGGGGGTCAGCTCCCAGAATATCGTGGCCCTGTGCGATGTGAATGCGGACAACCTCGCGGCGGCGGCGGCGAAGTATCCCAAGGCCCGCCAGATCGGCGATTTCCGGGAAGTGTATGATCACGCGAAGGAATTCGACGCGGTCGTCGTCAGCACCTGCGAGCACACCCACGCCTTCGCCACGCTCCCGGCGCTGCAATTGGGCAAACACGTTTATTGCGAGAAGCCGCTGACGCACAACATCTACGAAGCGCGGGTCATCCGCGAAGCGGCAAACAAAGCGAAAGTGGCCACGCAGATGGGCACCCAGATCCATGCGGGCGACAACTACCGCCGCGTGGTGGAGCTGGTGCAGTCCGGGACGATCGGAACGATCTCCGAAGTCCATGTGTGGGTCGGGCGCGCCTGGGGCTGGCATGAAAATGAAGAGGCCTTCAAGAAAGCACAGGACATCGTTTTCGTGCAGGATCGGCCCGCGAACGAGGATGTGATCCCCGCAGGGCTCAACTGGGATCTCTGGCTCGGACCGGCGCCCGCGCGGCCCTTCAACAATGTGTACTTCCCCGGACCGAAGTGGTACCGCTGGTGGGATTTCGGCAATGGTACCATGTCCGATCTGGGCAGCCACTGGATCGACCTGCCCTTCTGGGCGTTGAACCTGGATCACCCCCTGACCATCGAAGCAGCGGGTCCGCCAGTCAATGCGGAGATTGCACCCGCTTCCATGGAGGTGAAATACACCTACGGCGCGCGGGGCGATCGCGGACCGCTGGAACTGAGCTGGTACCAGGGCCTGAACCGCCCGAAACTCTGGAAAGAGGAAGCCATTCCCCAATGGGACAGCGGCTGCCTCTTCGTGGGCGACAAGGGCATGCTCCTGGCCGACTATGGCAAGCACATGCTCCTGCCGGAAGACACCTTCCAGGACTTCACGCCGCCGGAACCCTTCATCCCCGCATCCCTCGGCCACTACGAAGAGTGGATCCACGCCTGCAAGACCGGCGACCCAACGACCTGCAACTTCGAGTACGCCGGCTGGCTCACCGAAGCGAATCACCTGGGCAACGTGGCCTATCGCGTGGGCAAGAAGATCGAGTGGGACGCGGAGAACCTCGTGGCGAAGAACGTGCCCGAAGCCGCCCGCTTCATCCATCGGGAATATCGCAAGGGGTGGACGCTGGGCTGATCCGGCCGAATTATCTTTTTCGGGCGCGTACTCGGGTATCCGGTACGCGCCCCTTTTTTCTTGAGTCGAACCGGGCGGGAACACTGCGTCTATTTCAGTCCACGCGAAACGCTGCGCCCGCTCTCTCTATAGGTGTCCAGGAGGTTGGATAGCCGCTTCACAATATCCGGATGCTCGGCATACGCGTTTGTGGTCTCCCCAGGATCCTGCTCGAGATTGTAAAGCTGGCCGGGTGTTCCATCGTCGCCGCCGGGCGTCCAGCCGCCGCTGCCCTGGCCTTCAATGAGCTTCCACGGGCCCTGGCGAATGGCAAACATGCCCTGGATCGAATGGTGCACCGTCGCCTCCCGGATTGGCCCGGCGAGCACTTCGCCGCGCAATGCCGGCTCGATGTTGTAACTGTCCGGCGCGGCATCGTCGTGGAGGGGCGTACCCGTGATGGCGGCCAGGGTGGCCATCAGGTCCACGTGGCAAATGATTTCTTTCGAGGTCGCCCCCGCTGGAATTTTGCCCGGCCATTGCGCGATGAAGGGCACGCGGTGGCCGCCTTCCCAGATGTCCGCCTTCATGCCCCGATAAATGTGACTCGGGTTGTGGCCGTAGGCCAGCACGGAGCCTGGCTTTCCACTCATGTTTTCACCGTCGTTAGCGGGCGAACCATTGTCGCTCGTAAAAATCACAAGCGTATTCTCAAGCGCGCCCGCGACCTTAAGCGCCTCCATCACCCGGCCGACGACCCAGTCCGTTTCCACCACAAAATCGCCATAACGGTGCGCACCGCTCTTCCCGATGAATTCGGACGCGGGTGCCACGGGATTGTGGGGCGAAGTCAGTGACAGGTAGAGAAAGAAGGGTCTTCCCGCGCGCCGCTGAATCGTCGCCACGCTCGAAGGCTCTCTGATGTAAGTCACCGCCCGCTCCATCAACGCGGGCAGCACGCCAGCCAGATCCCAGCCCTTTACCATGGGACCTGGAGACCCAAACATGGCGGCCGGCTTCGGAATGTCCGGCACACCGAGTAAGGTATCGTTCTCGATGAAACAATAGGGTGGAAAGTTGGGGACATCGTCGCCAAAGTAGTAGTCAAAGCCCCGCGTTGTGGGGCCCTGGGCCACCGGTTTGACTAAATCGATGCTGTAGCCCAATGAAGCCCGAACGCCCTCATCCCACTTGCCCATGGGGATCGTATCGTTAGGGCGCGACCCGTCTTTCGTCGCCCAATCCCAACCCAGATGCCACTTGCCGATGCAGGCGGTGTCGTAACCCGCGTCCTTCAACATCCCCGGCAGCGTCTGCGTTCCCTTCGCGATGAGGGGACCATCCCACGCCCAGAGCACGCTGCTCTTCAGGGCGCTGCGCCAGGCATAGGCTCCCGTCAGCAGGGCATAGCGCGTGGGCGAACATACCGCGCTCGGCGAGTGGGCATCGGTAAAGCGGATGCCCGCCGCCGCCATCGCGTCGAGGTTGGGCGTGGGGATCTTAGACTGCGGGTTGTAACACGCCACGTCGCCATAGCCCAGATCGTCCGCGAGAATCACCACGATGTTGGGGCGATCCGATGCGGCGGCGACTGTAACAAGAAACATAAACACGGTGGCTAAACGAAGCAATGTCTTCATGATAGAAGCCCTTTCTACTGCGCGCACCTTCAACCACGAATGGACTTAGAGCCGCCGTTGGCCGCAACCAAAGATTTTTCCCACAGATTCACACAGATCTGCACAGATAAAGCAAGAATCATCCATCACCTTACCATCCGAACGGACCATTCTGGCATCTCCTCCTTTTATCTGCGCGGATCTGTGTTAATCTGTGGGAAAATATTCCTCTATGGGCCTTTGAAGGTACAGAAATTCTCGGGAAAGACTGCCTGTCGGATTCACGCTATTCAGCCTTTATCTTCAATGCTGAATGGGACTACGAAAAGGAATCAGCGATTCAATTTTCTCTGTCGCTGCCAGCGACTGCTCCACGATTGTCCGTGGAAAGAACTCTCCCCGCCACGGGTGCCGCCACTATCGTCCGCGACTTGCGTAGAATCCCGTAGAGCAATCCCGTGCCCGAGCGGTCAAAGGCGATGGCCTGCCCTTCGTTGGGAAAGGGGATCGTCTCGACGCAGCGCAGGACAGAACCGGCCTGAGGCAGTTCCATCGCGTACAGCTCCGCACGATCATGCCCGGTGATGTACAAGCGTCCCTCCGGCCCCCAGGAACCCCCAGAGGCGCTATGGGGCCTCAGCAGCGCAATAATTTCGGGCGGCAACACCCACGACTCGAGCGGGCGCCAGGTATCATCCATCTTCACAACGACCGTGTGCTCGGGGCCCTTGCCCGGCTCTCCGCCCTTCCCTTCGTAGTGTGCGAAGCAGGCCCACCAGAAGCCGTCATGCCAGTCCAGCCAGGTCAACGAACCGTAGAGCACGCCAAAGCTGTGGCTTTCGATGTGGGTCAGGGTCGACGTGTCCCAGATCTCCACGCTGCTGGTCATCGGGAGCGAGCCATAGTTCGAATGGGTGCAGATCAGCTTTCCATCCCGCACCAGGCCGCTGTTGAGATGCGCCAGGGGATGCGCCTCGTCCGCCTCCCATCCTGCCACCCGTTCTCCCGTGAACTTATCGTACTTCCCGATACGGTGATTGTCGATGGCGTAAACGTGGGTCCCGTCCACCGCCACCCCTTGCCGGGCCTCGGCGGCGGAAAACTCGCGCAGCGGCTCCTGACTGAGGGCATGCGATCCCATTGCAAGCGAAACCAGGACAACAACCCGCGCGCAATGCCACAGGGCGCTCACGGCAACGACACCGAATCATAGGCCGCGCCGGTACGATCGATGGCCTCCAGCTTCACGCCCGCGTTGCTCACGTCCACAATCCAGCAGTGGACCTCGCTCACCTCCATGGCGCTGTACCAGCGGAGTTCCCGATCCACATCGCGGCTCTCACGGCCCATGGCGCCGTCGCCGATGTACACGGTTCCGCTCTCGGCCACCTTATTGCCCTTGATGGGCTTTGTGCGCTTGGCCACGTGGTCGTGGTGCTCGAAGCCCACCCGGAGGCCGTATTGATCGAAGAGGGGCGCCCAGAGTTCACGCATTTGCGCGGCGACCTTGCCGTCGTAGTCGCCGAAGGCGGGATACATGGGCACGTGGTAGAAGGCAAACTTGTGGGGGATCGCCTTATACTTCTCCAACTCCGCCGCGAGCCAGGCGGTCTGTTCGCCCTCCACGGGGTTCAGATGGGCGCTGTCGAGGGCAATGAACACCATGTTTTCCCCAACCTGCCGGCTGAAGTAAGCCTTTTCACCCTGGCGGCCAAAAAGGGACAAGTACCACGGGGAGCGCAGCATGGGGTCGTCGTAGTGGGTCTTGTTCACCTCGTGGTTGCCGATGCAGGTAATGATGGGCACCAGGCCGCCATCGGTGCGGCGCATGTAGTTGAACCAGTTGTCCAGCCAGGAGTCCACGAGTTCGCCGTCACCGAGCATGCCGTTTTCATAGGCCAGATCGCCGCCGAGCAAGGCGAAATCGGGATCGCGCTGTGCAGCCAGCTTCAGGATGGTGCGGGCGCGGCCATCCGCGCCCATATCGCCGCCATTGACGAAACGCAGGGGCGCGTCGCCACCGGGGAGCGTCTTGAACTTCAATTCCCGGGAGTAGCCAAATTCCGATTCACCCGCCACGAAGGAGTAGAGCGTTCCTGGCGCCAGATCCTTCAGCGCGGCCACGTAGAGGGCGCGCCCGTCAGCGAGGGCCATGGGTGTGGGCACGTGAACCGCCTCGACATGGTTCGCGTAGGCATCGCGCGCTTCGTGGCGCGGCTCGGTGTCGTAGTAGACATGCATGACTTCGACGTCGCTTTCGACGATGATGTTGATATCGACGGAAGACTCGGGGTCATCGGAATAGGTGAGATAGATATGGCGGGGATCCGCCTGCGCGCCAAGGGTCACGACACCAAGAACGAAGAATACCGCTGACTGCATTACAAATTTAAGTCGCATGAAATGCTCCATTGCTTTGATTAACTTCCGTTCTCGATCTTGCCGCCCATCTGGTCCGCACCGCGCACCAGGTCGCGATTGTGCACCGCGAGTGTCGCCTGGATACTGGCAATCACGTCGGGGTGCTCCGCCGCCACGTCGAACTGTTCGCCGGGGTCGATTTCCACATTGTAGAGCAGGGGCGGATTGTGGGTCGTCACCGTGGCATCGCCGTAGTCGTTCCGGGTTTGAAAGTGGGCCTTGAACGGGCCCTGACGCACGGCGTAGACCGTAGTATCGCGATAGTAGAACATGGTCGCGCGCGGGCTCGGTCCCGTCCCTCGAAGCACGGGGCTCAGGTCGAAACTATCCAGCACGCGATCGGATGGCAACGTGGCCCCCGCCAGCGCGCCGGCGGTTGCAAGCAGATCGAGCGAAGATCCCATGTCCGTCACGACGCCGGGCGCGATCGTGCCGGGTTGCCAGAAGATAGCCGGCACCCGCATGCCCCCCTCATAGGTGCCGCCCTTGCCGCCGCGCAACAAGCCCGCCGACCCACCCTGCTGCTTGTAGGTCAGCCACGGGCCGTTGTCGGAGGTGAAAAGCACGAGGGTATTCTCCGCGATGCCCTCCGCACGCAGCGTGTCGAGCACTTGGCCCACGCTCCAGTCGATCTCCTCAATCACGTCGCCGTACAGGCCACGCTTGCTCTTACCTTCGAACTCGGAAGAACGAAAGAGCGGTATATGGGGAAGATTGTGGGCAAGGTACAGGAAGAAGGGTTTGTCCTTGTTCGCCTTGATGTAGGCCACAGCCTCTTCCGTGTAGCGTTTCGTGATCGTGGTCTGGTCGGCGGGACGCTCGATGATTTCCTCATTGCGCATCAGGGGTACGTTGAAGTATTCGCTCGTCGGACTCCCAAAGGCCTGCGCATGGGGTACGTTCTGATCCCGGTCCATGTCGTTGCTGTAGGGGATGCCGTAGTAGTAGTCGAATCCGTTGCGCGTGGGCAGGTATTGAGGCAGGTGGCCGAGGTGCCACTTGCCCACGCAGGCGGTGGCATAGCCCTGCGTCTTCAGCAATTCCGGGATCGTCACTTCCTCCGCCGGAATACCGCCGCTGGAGTTGGGAAAAAGAACCCGGCGCGTATCGTGGCACATGCCGCTGCGGATGGGCAGCCGGCCGGTCATCAATCCGGCCCGGCTCGGCGTGCACACGGGCGCGGCCACATAGAAACTGGTCCACTTCTGGCCCTCCGACGCCATGCGGTCCAGGTTCGGTGTCTGAATCGTGGGGTGACCAAAGGCACCCAGATCGCCGTAGCCCATGTCATCGCAGAAGATGACCACGATGTTGGGCTTGGCCATGGCGGAAGTACTCGCGAGTATAGCCAGAGTGGCACAGGCGAGCAAAGTAACTGGAATTCTGCGCATGCCGTTCCTTTCCTATAGGACGGATAAGACCGATAGGACGAATCGGTCGTATCCGTCCTATCAGTCAGCGGCCTTATCAGCCTTCATCCTTCACACTTTAACCTTCAATGCTCGTGTTCCAGTTTCGGGCGTTCGGGTCCCGCGTAGGGCGCGGCCCCCAGTTGCAAGCCGCGATGCGGCACCGTGGTCAGCGACACATCATTCGTCTGCGGCGGGGTGATCATCCCGTAGTAACGGCCCATCCAGTAGGCATCCAGCCAGCCGCCGGGATCGGCCACGACCGCGCCGCCGGAACCACCGTCCAGTTGCATGAAATCACCATCCCAGCGGTTCGGCTCGGTCTCGCGGGGCGAGAGGGGCTTGGGGCGCTCGGCGTACTCACGGTAGCCCTTGGGCGTGTAGAGGTCGTCGCGGTGTGAATTGCGGTAGCTGTAGCGGTGAAGATCGAGCGGCCAGTCGCGCAGGTGGGCCACGGCGCGGTCACCCTCGTTGTCATTGCCGGTGAGGGCGCCGTAGATGAAGTGGAACCACGGCACGGCCTCGATGCGCTTCACTTCCCAGGCGCGCTCGAGACTGCGTAGCCACAGGGCCTTCAGCTCGGGATCGGTCTCGTATTGCAGCAGCGAGTAATAGCTGTAGAAAGCCAGGCGATCATCGAAGTGGGTGAAGTAGCCGGGGTGAAAGGTGAGCTTCTGGCGCAGGATGTCGGGCTGATAGTTCCAGGCCAGCAATTGTTCCTTCGCCGCCTTGAACTTCGCGTCCCCGGTGAAGTGATAGGCCGTGGTCACATAGTTCATCGCGCCCATGCCGTTAAGACCCCGTGAATAATACCCGTAAGGCGTTTGGAGATACTCGGGGTCCCAGCGGGCCCAGCGGGTCGGCTTTCCGTCCACGTCGCGGAGCATGAATCCATTGTCCACGATGTGACCAATGACCCGCTGCAGGTGCTGTGTGGCCCACACCTTCTCTTCATCATTCGCAACGAGCTTGAGAAAGAGCATGGTCTCGTAGACCTGGGCGTCGGTTTCGTCGCTCGAGGTGTCGCCCTTCCACTCGAAGAGCCCGTCCTCCGTGCGGTGCCATTCCGCGGGCAGGCCGCCGGAGCCGTGCATGGCCTTCAGGGTGGGCTCGCCCACCGCGTAGATGGAGCGCGCGGGGAACCCGTCGATCGAGGTGATCTCCTCGCTCCACTTCACCGTCTTCATCATGTTGACGGCTTCGGCGCGGGCCGCCTCGCTGCCGGTCACCGCGTACTCGAAGCACTTCGCGGCCATATAATGGCTGCTGTAGCCCACGTCGTTGTCGCTGACTTCGCGGACCCACTGGCCGTCAATCAGGTTGAGGGAATGGACAAAGCCGAGACGCTTCTGGCCCCACTCTTCAAGCCAGCGCTCGTAATACGCGGCCTTCTTCGCCAGCGTGAAGGGTTCGTAGCTGATGATGCCGAGCCCGCCGTCCGTCGCGAGATAAACCGACTTATCGCTGGACGCGATGGCGTTTACCTGTTCGCCGGGCACCCAGCGCACCCCGGCAAAATACTGGTACTCGTCCTTGATATTGCGCATGGCGCCGCGGGTACTGCCTATCCAGAGATCGCGATCGAAGCCTTCCGAGAGACTCGTGGTGTCTTCATAGCACAGACCGTCCTCGCCCTGAATCGCATACCACGTCATGCCGCGCAGAACACCGAGGCCCTTGTCCGTCGCAACGACGAGACGGCTGCCCTGAGCGAGGAGATCGCGGATGACACAGCCGCGCTGGAGTGTGCCCCAGTCGAAAATATAACGGTAGGTGATTTCGCCGCCTTCCAGAAGGCCAACGCGCAGGCCATCGTGGACATAAATCGTGCCGGCGTAGGATGCGAGACCAAACAGCGGACCCGGAGCGGTGGCCAGCGGCGCGAGACCCGTTTCCGTCGCGGTGAACAGGGCCGGGCCAGACGCGGCTATGACGTTGCCGTTGTGCTCGCAAAGGTCGGACACGGCTTCCGTGGAAACCTTGGCCCAGGCTGCGCCATCGAAGCGCCAGAGACCGCCGGGTCCCGCTGCCCAGAGCGCGCCGCCGAGTGCTCTCAACCGCGAGAGCGCGCCCTCGGGCCCCGCGACCAATTCCAGGCCCTCGCCGGCAACCCGGGACACGCCAGAGGCCCCGCCCACATAGGCCGCGCCGCCATAGACCGCGACGGAACTCAAGGGCTCGGCCGAAGGGATCTGCCGGGACACTTCCTGCAGATAAACATCATCCGCGATGGGTTCCCATCGCGGATTCTCGAACTTCGCCAACTGGGCCGGAGCGGCCAGCGCCGAGATAAAGGCAAGACATAACGTGAGGGTGGTACGCATGCGCATTCAGGGAACTCCTTGGGAAGGCTTTGGACGTCGCCCCGTCGCCGTCCTTCGAAAGCCCGACGACGGCGCCGGGATGGTCAGTCTACCGAAGGCGCCGGGGCGGGGGCAAAGTCCCGCGATCACACCGGAGCCATGTCACTGATCCAGCAGTCGCCGCACGGCCCGCAGCAGTTCATCCCGTGAATAGGGCTTTTTCAGCAGGGCCAGACCGCTATCCAGCACGAAATTGGTGTGAATTGCGTTCTCGCTGTACCCGCTTGCAAAAAGTGCTTTCAGCGCCGGGTTCACTTTGAGCATTTCCTTGTAGGCCTCCCGCCCGCCCATGCCCGGCATTACCACATCAAGCAGGGTCAGGTGGATGTTCTCGTGGTGCTTCCGGAAGCATTGCAGCGCGTCCCGGCCGTCCACCGCCTCCAGCACGGTGTAGCCCGCGGCCTCCAATACCTGTCGGGTGAGTCCGCGCACCGCCTCATCGTCTTCCACCACCAGGATCGTCTCGTCGCCCCGGGGCACTTCCCCTTCAATTTTCGTGCCCACGTCTTCCGCCGCCCGCTCCGAATGGGGCAGGTACACCTTGAAGGTGGTGCCCTTGTCCACTTCGCTGTAGACCGTGATCATACCGTTGTGCTGCTTCACGATACCGTACACCATGGAGAGGCCGAGACCCGTGCCCTGGTTCATGCCCTTGGTGGTGAAGAAGGGCTCAAAAACCCGGCTCATGGTCTCCCGGTCCATACCGCATCCCGTATCCGTAATGCTGACGAGCACATAACGGCCTGGCTTGGCCCAGACGTGATCACGGCAGTACTCTTCGGTAATCAGCACGTTCTCCGTCTCAATATTCAGCCGCCCGCCGGTCGGCATGGCGTCGCGCGCGTTCACCGAGAGATTCATCAACACCTGTTCGATCATACCCCGGTCCGCATAGACCCGCCCCAGGCGC
Source organism: Candidatus Hydrogenedentota bacterium (assembly GCA_016791475.1). Lineage (NCBI taxonomy): Bacteria > Pseudomonadati > Candidatus Hydrogenedentota > Candidatus Hydrogenedentota bacterium. The sequence goes on along the minus strand of JAEUWI010000007.1, from coordinate 75,733 downwards.
GGACTCGGGATCACGTCAAGCTGGATGTGCTCGCCGATCACCCGGCGCAGCATGCTGCCCATGTTGGAGATGACCTGGTTTACATCGAGATTGTCCGGCTCCATGACCTGGCGGCGGCTGAAGGCCAGCAACTGACCGGTCAACGCCGCGGCGCGCTCGCCCGCCAAGGCAATCTGGCCCAACTCCACCTGCACCGGCGCGTCGGGCGGGAGGGCGCTCTGGGCGATCTCGGTAAATCCATTGATGACGTGGAGAAGGTTATTGAAATCGTGGGCGATACCGCCCGCAAGCTGGCCCACCGCCTCCATTTTCTGCGACTGGAGCAACTGGGCCTCCAGGCTCTTGACGTGGCTCAGATCGATCACACTACCCACAAACGTGCGCTGCTCGGCGTCGCGCATCTCGCCCAGCGCGAGCCGGACTGGAAAAATCTCCCCGTTCTTCCGAAGCCCCTGCACCTCGCGAGATGAACCCAGGATCCGCTGGACGCCGGTCTTCAAGTAGGTCTCGATATAGGAATCATGGTGACCACGATCGGGTTCGGGCATGAGGATCGACACGTTGCGACCGACCATTTCTTCGGCGGAGTAACCGAACATCTGTTGCGCCGCGGGATTCGCCAGTTGGATAATACCCTTGCCGTCGATCACGATATTGCCGATAGGGATGCTCTCAAAGGCGGCCTGAAATCGCTCCTCCTCGCGCTTCTCACGGGAAATATCGATCATCGCCCCGACGAGCTTCATGGGGCGCCCGTTATCGCGTATGACGCTTACAATGTCGCGAAGCCAGACCACCCGCCCGTCGGCGGCCACCATGCGATACTCAAAGGTGTGCTCGTTCCCCTCACATATTGCCGACTGGCAGAAGTTCACCGCCCACTCCCGATCCGCGGGGTGAATGTGGCGGGGCCAGAACTCGGGGTCGCCAATCCACTCTTCGGCCGGGTAACCGAGCACTTTTTCCGCCTCCTGATTTACGAAAGTAAAGGCGAAGGTCTCCGGATCGCCCTCCCACAGGATGGCCGAAGTGGATTCCACCAGCGTGCGGTAACGCTCCTGCTGGGCGTGAATGCGCGCTTCGTTCTCTTTTTCCTCCGTGGTTTCATAGGTGATCATCTGTACCCAGTTGTACTGCCCGCCGTCATCCTCCAGAGGCTCGAGAAAAGTCTGGAACCAGCGCTGGACCCCGCCGATCAGGAGCCGGTCCTCATATTCGCCCCCGACCCGCGACGCCAGCACCCCGCCGATGCGTTCTCTTAGCAGGGCGTGAAAATCCGGGACAAACTCCTCCAGCGTGCGCCCGGCCAGCTCGGCGGCGGGCACCCGAAACAGCCGCGCGGCCACCTGGTTCACCAGGATAAACCGCACGTCGCAATCGAATACCATGATGGCGTGGGAAACTCCCTCGAAGAGCTTTTCGAAACGCCGCTGGAGCAACGCCCGGCCCGAAACGTCCTGCACGATGGCCACGAACGCGGGCTGCTCGTTAAAGGGCTGCAACTGGACGATCGACTCCACGTCGTAGACCCCGCCATCTTTGCGCACATGTTGGAACTCGTGCTGGATATAGAGGGCCTCGCCCTGGCGCAACGATTCCAGGGCAAATTCCAACTGGTGGCGGCGCGACTCCGGCACGAGGTCGTAGGCGGTCCTGGAAAGCAGCTCCGCTACGCTGTAGCCCGTATTTCGCGCGGCGGAGCGGTTGACCGACAGGATTCTAAGATCATCGGTACGGAATACGTAGACCTCGCTGGGCGAATCATCCACGATGCGCGCCAGATCCGCTTCGTGGGTCTGGATCGCTTTCTGCGCGCCGATATCGGTGTGCTGGCCCAGCATACGAACCGCACGCTGGTCCGGACCCCATTCCACCACGCGCCCGGTGCTCCGGATCCAACGGTACTGCCCATCGCGCAGGCCGCGCATGCGAAACTCGACACTATAGAGCGGTCGCTCTCTGCGCAGTACTTCCTTGATCATGCCCCGTACCTTGCCCACTTCCTCCGGATGCACCCGCTCCAGCAGCGATTCCGCCGGAAGGGGATCGCCGGGGGGATCGTCGCCCAGCATGGTATGGTATTGGGCATTGGTGACGATAATCTTGCCGGGGATATCCCAATCCCACACACCGGCATTGGCGGATTCCAGCGCCAGTTCCAGGCGCTGGGCCACCATCTCCCGCTCCGCCACTTCGCTCGTCGCCTCCCGGAGCAGGCGGGAGACGTCGCCGATCTGGTCGGGCAGAGAATCCAGGAAAAGCCCCAGGCGCTCGCCCCGCCCAAAGGCCCGGGCGTCCACCGCGAGGCGCTGGAGACGGCGCGTGACCAGCCAGTACACGACAAATTGCACCGGCAAAACCATGATCCCGAAGAGCACAAACAGCAGGATCGCAAACTGCCGGGTGGATTCGAGCATGGGGGTGACGAGCGGCTCCAGATTCCAGCGCGCATAGAGCAACCCCTGATTGGGACTGTACGACGCGGGAAATGCGATGCTCGCAATGGCCTCCACTTCATTCCGGCCCTTCTCACGACGGACTTCCGGCGGGAATGTCGTGCCCAGCCGAGACCGGAGTTGATCGAAAGGCGCGTCGGCGGCCATCGGCTGGCCCGCCAGGGCCCCGTCGGACGCGGCAAGCACGAGACCCGCGGGGTCAACAAGAATCATGAGCTCGATTCCCGGCATCTCCGCACTCGCAGAGGCCAGGCCCCGGGCATCGTCCACCTCGCCCGTGCGCATGGCCGATTCCATCACCCGCACATCGCGCCCGAAGCTCCCGCGAATCGCGTCGACCGCGGCCAGCCGCGCGCCCTCTTCTTCCCCGGGGCGCGCAACGAATACCTCGATTGCCACCACGGCGGAATATAACAGCAGCGCTGCAATCCAGGGCAAGTGGACAAGTCCGCGACCCAGCATGTATTTCGCCCTCCTTTGCCTGCTACGGCCCGGGCATGGGCTGCGAGGTAGTGTCTTATCCGGTGTTCCGGTGGCGCACCGTGCCCCGATGCCGCCTGCGCGGACAACATGCGGCGTGACGCGCAATGGGACGGGATGCTGGCTGAACCGGGTACCGCAATGTGGCGACGACCGTACTTCAACCAATACACCACGGCCGCCTTTGATCATTCTGGTCAATATTATGCCACATTATCAAATGAAATATGTGTAAATAGTGTAATTCAAAACTCCGGGCGGAATTTGCCCGTCGGACAGACCCCGATTCCTCCGCTCCGCCTCATCATTACCATTTGCAGGATTTTTGCCGCCTGGAGTACACTGGTAAAGGACCCCCTATCTATCGAGTGATTGCAGGAGACTGGCATGCCACCCCATTTTACCCTCCGTCGATTTCTGGGCACGGGCGCGACCGCCCTGGTGCTGCAACTGATTGCGGCTCCGATATTCGCCGAGTCCGCCCTCACGTTCAACCGCGATGTGGGCCCGATCATTTCCGAAAAGTGCTATTCTTGCCACGGGCCGGATGAAAAGACCCGCAAGATGGGCCTGCGCCTGGATGACAAGGCGGGACTCTTCGGCAACACCAAGGATGGCCAGCCGATCGTGGCGCCGGGCAACCCGGATGGCAGCGAACTGCTGAAGCGGATCATTCACAGCGATCCCGAAGAGCGCATGCCACCCGCTGGCTCCAATCTTGAGCTTACCCAGAAGGAAATCGATACGCTTCGCGCCTGGATCGCCCAGGGCGCGCCCTGGCAGGGCCACTGGTCGTTCGAAGCACCGGTGAAAACGGAGCCGCCCGCGGTGTCGGACCCCGCCTGGCCCCGCAATGAAATAGACCACTTCATTCTTGCGCGCCTCGACGCCGCCGGTCTGAAGCCTTCCCCGGAAGCGCCGAAAGAGACCCTCATCCGCCGCGTCTCGCTGGACATTACCGGCCTGCCGCCCACGCCGGAGGAAGTGGACGCCTTTCTGGCCGACACCGGCGAGGGCGCTTATGAGCGGCTGGTGGACCGGCTGCTGGCCTCGCCCCACTATGGCGAGCGCATGGCCACCCCCTGGCTCGACGCCGCGCGCTACGCCGACACCAACGGGTACCAGCGCGATACCAAGCGCGATATGTGGCACTGGCGCGATTGGGCCATCAAGGCCTTTAACGACAACATGCCCTTTGACCAGTTCACCATCGAGCAGCTCGCGGGAGACCTGCTCCCGAATCCGACGCTTTCGCAGAAGATCGCCACGGGTTTCAACCGCAATCACCGAATTAACGGCGAAGGCGGCATCATCCCGGAGGAGTATGCGGTGGAATACGTCGTGGACCGCGTGGACACCACCAGCACGACCTGGATGGGCATGACCATGGGCTGCGCCCGCTGCCACGAACACAAGTTCGACCCCTTCACCCAGAAGGAATTCTACGAGCTCTACGCCTTCTTCAACCAAGTCCCCGAGGAAGGCAAAGGGCGCGAACAGGGCAACGACAAGCCCTTCATCGCCGTGCCCACGCCGGAACAGGAAGCCCGGCGCGCCGAGGTGGACGAGAAGATCGCCGTCCTGGAAAAACAGCTCTTTGCACCGGATGAACGGCTGGATGCGGAGCAGACGCGTTGGGAGCAGGGCCTCGTGACCCGCTTCAGTGAGAGCGCCTGGAAACCCCTGGGCGCGGCGACGCTGAAGTCGCTCAATGGCGCCCAGCTCACCCGGAGCGAAGATCAGATCATCACGGCGGGCGGGCCGAACCCGGATCACGAAACCTATGAGATTTCTTTCCAGGCCGAAGGCCCCCTGAAGTCCTTCAAACTGGAGATGTTCACCGATCCGTCCCTGCCGGAAAGCGGCCCAGGTCGTTCCGCCAATGGCAATGTGGTCATTTCCGAGTTTGAAGTGGAGCGTACCGCCGCCGGTGGGACACCGGAGAAGCTGACGGTCGCCACCGCCCTCGCCGATTTCGCTCAGGAGCGCGACGACTATCAGGTCATCTCCGCGATCGACGGGAACGAAGCAACCGGATGGACCACGGGCGCCCATGTGCGCCGGGAGAATCGTACCGGTATCTTCGTCCTGGGCGATGGGGCGACCATCGCACCGGGCGATCGGGTGACGGTCCGCATCAAGCAGAATTCCGAAAACGCCCAGCATGCCATGGGCCGCTTCGCCCTGTCGATCTCCGAATCCGCCGCGATCACGAAATGGGCCAATCCCGAATTCAGCCCCTGGCTCCATGCGGGGCCCTTTCCCCTCGAAGGCAATGAGCGGGTTGAGGTGGCCAATCGCGTTCTTCCGCCGGAAGAGGGGCCTTTCGATCTCAATCAGGAATTTGGCCCGGAAAAATTGCGCTGGAAGGAAATGCCGGATTGGATTGACGGCACCGTCAACCAGTTTGCCCAGACGGGCCAGGCGGCCAACTATATCCGCCGGACGGTCCGGGTCCATGTGCCGAGCGCCATGTCGATTTCCCTGGGCAGCAACGACGCACTGAAGATCTGGGTCGACGGTGAAGTGAAATACAATTTCACCGAAGGGCGCATCACCGCACCGGACACGGATCGCCTCGATCTCTTCCTTACGGAAGGGGAACACGAGATCGTGATGAAAGTCGTCAATTTCGGCGGCGGTACCGGCTTCTATTTCCGCCGCATCAACGATCATGGCAAGGCGCTGCTCGCCATGATGAAGACGCTCGAAACGCCAATCGCCCAGCGGAGCGCGGAGGGCCTGCGGGATTTGCAACAGCGTTTCCGCGGCCAGGATCCCCTTTGGGTCGCGAATAACAAGGAAATCACCAGTCTCCGCCTGGCGCGGACGGAACTGGAGAAGTCCATCGTCACCACCATGATCATGGAGGACATGGCGGAGAAGCGGGATACCTACCTGCTCAAGCGCGGCGTCTACGATCAACCCGACACCAGTGAGAAACTCCAACCCAGCGTGCCCGCACGGCTCGGCGAGATGGATCCATCCCTCCCGAAGAATCGCCTGGGTTTCGCACAATGGCTCGTGTCGCCCCAGCACCCCCTGACCGCCCGCGTGCGGGTAAATCTTTACTGGCAAATGTATTTCGGCAAGGGCATCGTCAAGACCAGCGAAGATTTCGGCACCCAGGGCGTGCCCCCGACCCATCCCGAATTGCTGGACTGGCTCGCCCTTCGCTTCATCGAGTCCGGGTGGGACGTGAAGGCCATGCAAAAACTCATCGTCACCAGCGCGACCTATCGGCAGAGCTCCGTGGTCGTGCCGGAGGCTCGGGAGAAGGATCCGGAGAACCTGCTCCTCGCCCGGGCGCCCCGCTTCCGCCTGCCCGCGGAAATGGTGCGGGATCAGGCCCTTAAAGTGAGCGGGCTGCTCAGCCCGACCCTGGGCGGACCGTCGGTTAAGCCTTACCAGCCCGACGATCTCTGGTCGGCCTTCACCTTCCAGAACAACGATGAATACGACACCAATTACTACGAACCGGACACCGGCGAAAACCTGTACCGCCGCGGCCTCTACACCTACTGGAAGCGAACCATTTCTCCGCCGCAGATGCAGATCTTTAACGCGCCCGGCCGCGAGCAATGTTCCCTGCGTCAGGAGGCGACAAACACGCCCATGCAGGCGCTGCTGACCCTGAACGACCCGACCTTCATCGAGGCGTCCCGCCATCTGGCCCAGCGCATGATCCGGGAAGGGGGCACGCGCGCCGCGGATCGAATCCGCTACGGTTACAAGCTGGCCCTGGCCCACGAACCGGATGCCGAAAGGCAGCAGATCCTCCTGGGTGGGCTCAGCGACTATCAGTCTCATTTCATCAGCCGCCGCGAAGACGCACAAGCCCTCATCGCCGTGGGCGACTCCGAGCCGGACGCCGCCATGGCGGACTCCGAACTGGCCGCCTACACCATGCTCGCGTCGGTCATGCTTAATCTCGACGAACTCATTACCCGGGAGTAGTTTTCATCATGGATCCCATACTCGAACAGAAACTGCACATCAACCGCAGACAATTCTTCGGGCGCTGCGCCACGGGCATCGGCACGGCCGCACTGGCGTCCCTCGTGAACCCAAATGTCTTCGCGTCCAGCGCGCCCAATCCCATGGCGCCCAAACCGCCCCACTTCGCGCCCAAAGCCAAGCGCGTAATCTACCTCTTCCAGTCGGGGGCGCCCTCCCAGTTGGAGACCTTCGATTACAAGCCCGCCATGAAGGCCCTCTTCGACACGGACCTGCCGGATTCCATCCGCATGGGGCAGCGCCTCACGGGAATGACCTCGGGCCAGGCCCGTTTCCCCGTGGCGCCGACCATCTTCAAGTTCGCCCAGCACGGCCAGAGCGGCGCCTGGATCTCGGAACTCCTGCCCCACATCGCCGGTCTGGCGGACGATCTGTGCATCGTGAAAACGATGCACACCGAGGCCATCAACCACGACCCGGCCATGACCTTCTTTCAGACGGGCTTCCAGATTGCCGGCCGACCCAGCATGGGCTCCTGGATCTCCTACGGGCTCGGCTCCGCCAACGAAGACCTCCCCGCCTTCGTGGCCCTCAGCTCCCGCGGCACGGGGCGGCCCAGTTGCCAGCCCCTTTATGATCGACTCTGGGGCGCGGGCTTCCTCCCCTCCGTCTACCAGGGCGTGAAGTTTCGCGGCACGGGCGATCCGGTCCTCTACCTCTCCGACCCCCCCGGCGTGGACAAGGACATCCGGCGCAAGATGCTGGACGACATCGCCGCCCTGAACCATCAGACCCATTCGGAATACCAGGATCCGGAAATTGTTACGCGTATTGAACAATACGAACTGGCCTACCGCATGCAGACCTCGGTGCCCGAACTTACGGACCTCTCCGATGAGCCCGAGAGCACCTTTGCCATGTATGGTCCCGATTCGCAAAAGCGCGGCACCTACGCCTCCAACTGCCTGCTGGCCCGACGCCTGGCTGAGCGCGGTGTCCGCTTCATCCAGCTTTATCACATGGGCTGGGACCAGCACACTTCCCTGCCGAAGGAAATCCCGAATCAGGCCCGCGACGTGGATCAGCCCACCGCCGCCCTCATCATGGATCTGAAGCAGCGCGGCATGCTCGACGACACCCTGGTCATCTGGGGTGGTGAATTCGGCCGCACCATTTACAGCCAGGGCACCCTCACGGCGGATGACTATGGACGCGACCACCACCCGAAGAACTTCTGTATCTTCATGGCGGGCGGCGGCATCAGGCCGGGCTACGTCCACGGCGAGACCGACGACTTCTCTTACAACATCGTGCGGGATCCCTTTCACGTTCATGACCTCCAGGCCACCATCCTGAATCAGATGGGACTGAACCATGAGCGACTGGTGTACAAGTATCAGGGCCGATACTTCCGCCTGACCGACGTCCACGGCAAGGTGAATCCCGCGCTGCTGGCGTAAACGCGCGGGGATGCGGGTACGTATTTCAAAGTTTATCGCCCCCTGTCCTTGACGATTCTCGGAAGGACAGGGGGCGTTTCTGTGTGTGGGGGTCAGATCAATTTCAAGGCTGCGGGAAGGCCCACCCGTTACGGATTCCCGCTGTTCAGTCCTGGAGTGGCTTCAGCCTCACCCAACTGGATGATCCAATCCTCAATCAGGCTGAGGAAGAAGGGATCCTGCTCGGGTAGCCCCCCCTCCGCCAGAGGCATCCGCTGGCGACCGCCGATACCCAGCAATCGCAGGTAGAGCTCCGATTGATCCGGGCGACCGGGGGTAATCAGGGGAAATCCATCGGTGGATGGCCCGCGCTTGGAGGATTGTCCCAGCGCTTCAACCAGTTCCCCGGTCGTGTAGTCGCGGTTGGGATCGAGCTTGAATGCCGCCACGCGCGCATCGGCTATGGGCGAGAAGTTGTGGCAGGACACGCAATTGTTGCGGAAAACGGCCAGAAGCTGCCTCGTCTTGGCTTCCATCAACTCCGACTTGTCCGCGTGGAGCGCATTCGCCGGGCGCAGCAGCACACGGGCGCGCTGCTCGTCACGAACGGCTGCTTCCTCCCGCGCCAGCACCGGCGCAAAGGAATCCGCATCGAAGAGCCCCTGCTCGATGAAGTTCTGAATCGAGCGGGTCGTCAGGTTCCGGGGGTGAAGTCCGAAGGCGATGGTGCGTTCGCCGTCCGCCTCGTCGTACGCAGCCGCGGCCCCGTTGTGGCAACGTGTACACGCCGTACGGCCCGGAAACACGTAGGGGAACTCCCCGCCCGTGTTGTCATAAAAGGTCACCTGCGTCGGCGCGGATTTCGCCACCGTAGGCATCCACTCGTCCGGACGGAAGAAGTACGCCGAGGATTCGGGGGTCCACAGGAAGCTCACGATGTCCTGAAGGTTTCCCGACACGCCATCGGCCCCTTCGGGAAGGTAGTGCGCGGTGTATAGCCGCCAATCGCCCCTCCCTGCCAGTTTCCGAAGAACCCGCCGCTCGATAAGCTGCGAACCCTGGCTCGTCTCCATGTAGAATTCCTTCCACCACATGGCGCCTTCGGGGACCTCAATATGGTCCACCGCCACACCGTCCTCTATGAACTTTTCAAAGGTGATGCGACTCGCCTCCGGCACCCAGAGCCACCGCTTCTTGACGGGAACGGTTCGTCCATTCCGAAGGGGTTCGCGCACCTCATAGGGAAGTGCGTCCCGGGGCGGTGGTGGAAGGTAACGGTCCAGTTGGGACGGATGGATATCCGCCCCGCGTTCCGCGTAACCTTCGGCCGCTTCGAAAGCACGGATGCGCTGCCGGGCCAGTTCGGCGTTTTCCGCCGATGCGGAAGTTCCGATACAACACGCAATGGCGGCGCCGGCGGCCAGCAATGTCGAAAGGGAGAAATTGTTGGAATACATCTTATTTTCCTTGAGGTAAAGACTAGACTCACTGCTGCCCCCCGCCTGTGCGCTCAGCCGGCGCGCCGTATCGGACGCCGTCGGGACACGACGATTCACGGGCACCCGGCCAAGGCGCAATGACGGGGGTATTCACCACTACTTCCGCACGGGGCCAGTCGCCTGGTTCCATCTCGACCGCAAGGCGGACGATGTGATGCAGGCGCGGTGCTCGGGCGGAGTTCAGGCCGGGAAAGCGGGTGGCGCCCGTGAGGGGCCCGTAGGGTACGGGGCGAAGGACCGCGCGTGCTGAATGCGCGGGGCGGGTATATCCTGCGAGATCGGCGTTGCGGCGAGATCGCGCCAGAAATAAGGGGAAAAATCGGTGCAGGCCTTGGCCAGATTGCAGAACGCGCAATGCCTGGAGGGAGCGCGCGGCGTGTCTTCTCGCGAAGCGGGTGTGGGAGATTTGGCTCTTCCCGCGCAGCAGGAACGAAGTCCCGAGATTCGCGCCGTGCACGGGCCCGATTCCACTTCCGAAGGTTGCCCCGCCTCCCGAAGGGTAAGACAAATGCCGGGCACAAGCCCACGGGCCGACGCGAGAAGCAAAAAGAACACCAGGGTCACGGCAAGAGCGCGCGACCAGAACGTACGCTTTCGGTCAGGCTGCAACATGAACTGAACTTCCCTGGCGGGAAGTACGATGCTTCCTCGCCAAGCCCTTCAGTATAGCGTAGCAACGTTGTGGCGTCCAAATAAGCGAATCGCGCCATCCAGAATATCGCCGGTAAACCGTCCATCCCGCCTTTTGCGCGCTTGGCGCCAGGTTCAACGACTCGTTGCTTGTTGCATCCGGTGGATTTGGAACGCGAATGAAATGAGCGCAGCTCTTGGCCGCAATCGGGCGTTTCACCAAACCAATGCGGCAAGGCGACGGAATCGTTCCGTTCCAATACAGATATTGACGTATATTTCGATACAGGGTACTATTCAGCTTGAGGGTGCGGTGGCTTTGTGGCTGCGGAATCGCCCACCCGGAACGAGCAGCAGTGGTCCGTGTGTTCACCATGCGGCTCCGCCAACGGTTGGACAGATCCCATGCATTACCCATTTCGATTCAACACCCGGATCCCCGCGGGTGCGTTGGCGTGCCAGTCGGCTGGAACGCTCCACCGAACACCCGGGAAGGCACTTTTCCTTCTCTGGACGCTCCTCCTGGCGGCGGGCGCGTGTGCCCTGTCCCGATATGAGTTCAACGGGACCATGACGACGGGAGTCGCCGAGCACTGGCCCGACAATTCGGTCGTCCAACTCGATTCGGAGCGTCCGACCCTGGTGATGTTTCTTCACCCCCGGTGCCCCTGCAGCGCCGCGAGCATCACCCAGTTGGATCGGGTGCTGCGCCGCAGCCCCGGGCGCTTTCGGACCTGGGTATTGCTCGTGAGGCCTGCGGGCGTGCCCGAAACCTGGGAAGCGGGCGCCAATGCCGAGGCCGCGTTGCGCCTTCCGGAGACCACGCTCCTGATCGATTCGGCCGGCGAACTCGCGCGGCAATTCGGCGCGCGGTATTCCGGCACGGTCCAGGCCTTCGACACCGGAGGAAACCGGCGCTTCACCGGCGGGATCACCGCGTCGCGGGGGCACGAGGGCGAGAGTCTCGGCGGCCTTGCCCTGCGGGACATCGGCGCGGGAAGAGTCCCGGACGCGGCATCGATGCCGGTTTTCGGGTGTTCCCTGATGGGAATCGACCAAGACCAGGGAGCGAAAACGTGATCGAAGACACGGCCAAAGCGCAATTGGCACCCTGCGCCGAGCGGGCGGCCGAGTTGGAAGCCAGGTCCTTTCAGACCCTCTGCGTGCGCGTGGACCGCAGCTTTGCCGTATTGATGCCGGTCCAGTGGCTGGCCTGCGTGGCGGCGGCCTTCTTCCTCACCCCCTTGACCTGGAACGGCCCCGACAGCAGTGTTCACCCCCACGTCATCGCGACGGTACTGCTCGGGGGGCTGGCCACGGTGGGCCCGATGTACTACGTCTGGCGCTGGCCCGGACAGCCGCTTACGCGCCACTGCATTGCCATCGGCCAGATGATCATGGGCGCACTGCTGATCCATCTGACCGGCGGGCGCATCGAATCCCATTTCCACATTTTCGGCTCGCTCGCCTTCCTGTCCATCTACCGCGACTGGCGGGTTCTCATCACGGCCTCCCTGATCGTTACCATCGACCATGCCGCCCGGAACTATTTCTGGCCCCAGTCGATTTTCGGAGTGCTCACGGCCCCCCACTGGCGCTGGATGGAACACGCCGCATGGGTGGTCTTCGAAGACGTCTTCCTCATCTGGCAGTGCGCTCGGGGCCGCAGGGAATTGAGCGAAGACGCTCGGCAGCGGGCGCGCCTCGAAAACACCAATTCGATGATCGAGCGGGAAGTGCGCGCTCGTACGCGGGAGCTTGAGGAGGAACGGCGCCTCCTCCGGCAGGCGGAGGAAGAACTCAAGTACCAGAATGAAATATTGGTCGAGACCACGGTGCGGTCGGAAGAACTCGCCCAGGTTGCCAATCAGGCCAACCAGGCCAAGTCCGATTTTCTGGCCACCATGAGCCATGAGATACGCACGCCCATGAATGGCGTCATCGGTATGACCGAACTCCTCTCCGATACAGCCCTCGACGCGGAACAGCGCGAGTTCGTACAGGTTATTCAGCGCTCCGGTGAACGGCTGATGAGCATCATCAATGACGTTCTCGACTTCTCCAAGATCGAATCGGGACGTCTCGACTTCGAGACCATTCCCTTCGACATCCGCACGACCATCGAGGACTGCACCGATCTCTTTACCGAACCCTGCGAGGCCCGGGAGATCGAGCTAATCTGCATGTTCCAGGATCCATTGCGCCACCGCGTGACCGGCGATCCGGGACGCCTGCGGCAGGTCATCCTCAATCTACTTTCCAACGCCTTGAAGTTCACGGATTCCGGCGAAATCGTCCTGCGCACCCGTATTCTTTCGCAGGAGGATGGTGTGCTCACGGTTCGAATTTCCATCCAGGATACCGGGCCTGGAATTCCGGCGGACAAAGCCGGGCTCATATTCGAACGCTTTGCCCAGGCCGACGCTTCCACGACCCGGCGCTATGGGGGCACCGGACTGGGGCTGGCAATCTGCCGCGAGCTCGTGGCGCGCATGGACGGCGAGATCGGGGTGGCGTCCGAGGAAGGTAAAGGGTCGGAGTTCTGGTTTACGGCGCGCTTCCCGATCACCGAAGTCTCAACCACGGGCAATCCCACGCGCGAGGCCCTGACGGGAAAACAGGTGCTCGTGGTCGATGACAATGAGACCAACCGCCAGCTCCTCGACATGCAGCTTCGCCGACACGGCATGATCCCCTGCACGGCCAATTCACCGGTCGCGGCATTGGCCGCGGTGGAAGAGTGGCGGATGGGCGAGAGGCCCTTTGACCTCGCCATCGTGGACTTTCGCATGCCCGGGATGGACGGGCTCGAGCTCGGTCGTCTCCTTCGAGATAAGAGTGGCGACGTACCGCTCCCCATGCTGCTGATGACTTCGTTCTCCTCCCGGGGCCACGCGCGCATGGCCGCGGACGCCGGATTCTCGGGCTACCTGAATAAACCAGTGAAAGAACGGCGGCTCCTGGACTGTATCAGCGGAATTTTTCAGGACGGTGTGGAAGGTGAATCGCCCGCCCCCGTGATCGTGACCCGCCATACCGCTCTCGAAGCGGAGCGGGCGAGTCTACTGCACGTGCTGCTGGTGGACGACAACGCGGTCAACCAGAAGGTGGGCGTCAAGATGCTGGGGCGGCTGGGGCTGCGCGTGGATGTGGCGGGCGATGGAAAATCCGCCATCGACGCCTGCAGAAGCCAGCGCTATGATATCGTTCTGATGGACTGCGAGATGCCGGGCATGGACGGCTATCAGGCCACCCGGGCGCTGCGGGCAATTCCCGAATGCGCCGGTCTGCCGATTGTGGCCGTCACGGCCAACGCCATCGAAGGGTCCCGGGAAAAGTGCCTGGAAGCCGGCATGGACGGCTACCTCAGCAAGCCGCTCAAACTTGAATCGCTCCGGGAGACCATCGTGGCCCATCTGCCCGGCCTCGCCGACTCGGAAACCGCTTCAGGCACTCGGCTTGAATGAGAGCTGGCAACAGCCCAGATTGAGTGATTCACCCGACTGGATGTCGGCCAGCACTTCTTCCGAAAGGCGGTAGAGCACCGCTTTACCCTCACGCTGAGAGCATACGATCCCCGCGTCGCGGAGGACCCTCAGGTGGTGAGAGAGAAGGCTCTGCTCCAATTGAAGCATCCCGTTTATTTCGTTCACCTGCTGCGGCCCCGACATCAGCGCACGGACCACGGCAAGCCGGGTCTCATCGGCCAGTACCTTCAGAATTGTCGCGCAGTTGTCGGCGGGCTTCGCCATCGGGCCTCTCCAGGGGAACACGGGAAACGGTCAAGTCTATTTCCCTATGCTACCACAATCGGACCGGGCGACCGGTATCGCGGCCCGTCATCCGTCCGCGAGGATTGCGTCCATATTGCGGTAGATGTCCCGGCACATGGACACGTGGGACCCCTTGGGGATGCCCGGCGGATTGAGCCCATAGGTTTTGTAGAGCCGCGCAAACTCGCGCCGCGCCGCGCGATAGTAGTCCAGCCCCGGCGGTTGGCTGTCCGATGTGGTGGACCCCGCCGGCGGCATCCAGACCGAGAAGGCGGGCACGATCCCCCGCGCCGCCAGGTATTCCGCCCCTTCGAGCATGGACTCCAACGACTCCGTTCCCGCGACAAAGGCGCTGAAGGCCTTGTTGGGGCCAAACTTCGCCGAGATATGCTCCAGCGCCCGCAGTTGAGCAGCGCGCCCGACGGCGCGGGCGTGGCCCGGCGCGAAGGTTGCATGAAGGGCCGGGTCCCACACGTGGAGATCGTGGGCCACCCGGTCCGCGCCCGCCGCGAATACTTGATCGATCCAGGCGGGCTCCTTGGGTGCCGTCATGTAGCAGTAAATCTCAGACGATATATGCTCCAGCCCGACTCTGGCGTCCACGGCCCGGAGCACCTCGGCGTATTGCGCGCACTCTTTCTGTGTGGCGAATCGCGTACCCGCGGTGAGCTGGATCTCTCTTACGCCCGCGTGCTCAATGCCCCAGGCTATGATTTCCGCCACGTCTTCCGGCGACGCGCTGGGTAGCGTAATGCCCATCTGTTCCGCCCGTACTTGGAAGCAAAACGTGCAGGTCTCGTTCGTCTTTACATATTCGCAAGGCCACATGTAGAAGAACGCCAGCACCCCGTCCCCCTCCAGCACCGCCAGCGCACCGTAGGGAATGCCCGAGGCCGTGCGCTGCTGGTAATACGTGGTGGCCGGCGGAAAGTCCACCGCGCAATGCTTTTCACCCCCGCCCCACAGATAGACTTGGCCGTCTTCGCCCACCTCCAGCGCAAAGGGCGAGGCGTCGTTCGCGTTCAGGTGTACGGCCACCTCGCCGGGCAGAATAAGGCAATTGCAGGCGAAAGGATTGTTCGGCGGCTCCAGCCGCGCGCGACCGGCCACGGCATCGTATACCCGAGCGGGATAGCGCACGCCCGATCCCAGGAGCGCACATTTCAGGTCGAGCGATTCAAGCACGGTGGCGGAATTTGCGTCCACGGGGACTTTCTCCTTCGACGATTGCCCGTCAGCGCCGCGATTTCTTCTTATCCCTCAGAACAGCGACACAAACGTCGTATAAACCCGCGTGATTGGGAAGTCGCCCGGATACTTCACGAAGGCCACGTGGCCGTCCATGTAGAGCACATTGGAACCGCCGGGGACGTGATTGAAGGCGTCCGGAACGGTACTTGTAAAGTCGTACATCACCGCGATGTTGCTCTGGGCCCTGGCGCTGGCGCCCGCATTGTTGATATCGGTCACGAAAAAGCGCTCGACGCCCTCGCGCGTGCGGGGTACGCTCACGGAGCCGCCCGCGATATCTTTGTCGTAGTCGCCAAAGCCCATCGCCACCGTAACCGTCTGGGTGGTAAACGCGGTAACAAAATCCACGCTGATGTACGGCCCCACAATATTCCCGGCGTTTACCGCGGGATCATTCGGGTCCGCGCCGAGCGCCAGGTGGTCCTTTCCCGGCTGGTTGGTAAATACCCAGGCCATGTAGATGTAGGACTCCGGCGTGAAAGCGCAGGGGTCGAACTCCTTTCGGCCCGTGGCCGTCAGCACATCCTGGTTGTACCAGAGCCCGCCGGTGCCGTTCATCGCCGTGTCCTGATCGGAATCCGAAGGACACAGGAGCGCCTGCGGGTCGGAGAGATACTCGGGATACACGGAAGGCGAATCCATAAAGAAGGCCACCGCGCCCTGACCGCCCGCACCGGGCGTGGGTTCGAAGGGATTGTTGTAGAAACACTCCCCGTTCACCGGCGGCTCGTAATTGCTGTAATCCACTTTGGCCGCGGGATCGGCCGGGTTGAGATCACGCGCCTCGTAGGAGAAGCCATCCGCCATCGCCGGGAACTTCTGGCCCACCGATTCGTTCGCATACATCTTGAAAACCAGGCCCAACTGCTTCAGATTGTTCGCGCAACTGGCCCGGCGCGCCGCCTCCCGCGCACGCGCCAGCGCCGGCAGCAGGATCGCCGCCAGAATGCCGATGATCGCGATAACCACCAGCAGTTCGATTAAGGTAAACCCCGACCGCAACTTGAAACGGTGACGGCACGCCGTTCTCTTGCTCTGATCCATGCTCTGACTCCTGTTGTTCCTGGGAACCGCTCCAACCGCTGCTCCGGATGGCATTATACATGAATTTGTATTCATATGAAAGCGCTTTTATTTCACCCCGACCCAGGCCGACACCCTCAGGAGTCCAGCGCATGCCTCACTTTGGTGGCGAGCTCCTGAATTCCGAAAGGCTTCTGGATAAAATTTGCCCCTTCGCGCTGGATCTCGTCCTGCGAAATGACATCGGCGGTGTAGCCCGACATATAAATGTGCCGGAGATCGGGAAAGGTGGTCATCAGGGCGGCGGCCAGATCGCGTCCGTTCATTTCGGGCATCACGATATCGGTCAAGAGAAGCTGAATGGGGGAGCTCCCCGATTCGGCAAGCCGCAGGGCCTCGCCGGGCGTGGCGGCGGTAAGGACGGTATAGCCGAGCTTCTTCAGCATGGACTGAGTGAGCTTGAGGATAGATAGCTCATCTTCGACAACGAGGATCACTTCACCTCCCGGCAGCGGCGGCGGGGCGCAGCCCGCGGGCTCCTCGCTCTGGGCCGGGCCGGTGAATCGGGGCAAGTCAATGGTGAACTTCGTGCCACGTCCCGGCTCGCTCTCCACGCGAATGAAGCCATTGTTCTGCCGGACGATCCCGTAGACGGTGGAGAGGCCCAGTCCCGTGCCCTTTCCGGGCTTCTTGGTCGTGTAGAAGGGTTCGAAGATCCGCGCGAGCACCGCCGGGTCCATCCCGCAGCCGTTGTCGCAAACGGAAAGACGGACGTAATCTCCCGACGCAAGATCGGACTCATCGGAACCTTCGGCGCCTTCGGCCGCGATGACCGTGACGTTGGCGGTCTCCACGATAATCTCGCCAACACCATTGATAGCGTCGCGGGCATTCACGCACAGATTGGCCAGAATCTGATCCACCTGAGAGGGATCCAGCTTGACCTTCCACAAGTCGGGACCGGGCCGCCAGTTCAATCGGACCCCTTCGCCGATCAGGCGTTCGAGCAGTTTGCGCATCCCCTCCGTGGCCAGATTCAGGTCCATGGGCCTGGGGGCGACAGCCTGCTGGCGGGCGAAGGTCAGCAATTGCCGGGTCAGATCGGCCGACCGCAATGCGGCGCTCCGAATTTCCTCGACATGGTTTTGCAGCGCGCCATTGACGGCCCCGGCGCCCGCGAGTTCAGCGTGCCCGAGAATAACCAGTAGCATGTTGTTGAAATCGTGGGCCACACCGCCCGCGAGCCGGCCGATGGATTCCATCTTCTGGGCCTGGCTCAACTGTTCCTGCAGGCGGGCGCGCTCCGCCTCGGTTTCCACCCGCTCGGTGATATCGGCGTTCATGCCCGTAACACGAACCACGCGGCCCGAATCGTCGCACAGTACGACCGCCCGGGACTCGACATGGCGAATCGAACCGTCGGGACGGACCACGCGGAACTGGCTGTGAAACTCGCCGCGCCTTTTGATCGCCTCCCGAAGTTCCCCCTCCGAGCGGGCCAGATCTTCCGGCACGATCGAACTCCGCCAGTCGCGGTACGCGCCCGGATGTTCGCCGGGATCGACGCCGTAAATGGCATACATGCGCTCGTCCCAAACCAGCTCGTCGGCGACGGCGTCCCAGTCCCACACGCCGAGATCCCCGCCGCGGATGGCCAGAGTGAGACGCTCCGTAAGACGCCGGGCTTCCGATTCCGCGGCCTTCCGCGCCGAGATATCGCGGCTGATGCCGAGAATGCGGTTTGGCTTGCCGTCGCGATCCGCAAGAAAACGCATGCTGGTCTCCGCCCAAACGGTCGTGCCGTCTTTCCGGAGCAATTCGAGCTCCATGATGGTCACGTCCGTGGGCGCGCGGAGGCCGTCTTGGAGTCGCTGCAGCTCCCGCGCCATATGCCCCAGTGCAACGGTGCGGGACTCCGGCGTCATGCGTTCCTCAAGAGGCTGGACGAGTACCTCGTCGACGGAAAAGCCCCGAAGCTGGGCGATGGCGGGGCTCACATAGGTACACCGCTGGTCGAGATCGAAGATGGATATTACATCGGAGACATTGTCCGCCAGCAAGCGATAGTGATCCAGGGCGAGACGGGCTTCGATCAGAGCAAACATGAGCGTCGCCAGAGTAAGGACCAGCCCCGCCAGGAAGCTGAGAGACGCAACCCGTCCGTTCCACGCGGAATGAGACCCCAGAACCGGGACATCGTCCAACCGGGGAAAATTCTCGGTCAGGTCCAGCGTTTGGGAGATGCAAACGAGGACCATGGCGATACTGACCAGCTTCCAGACAAACTTGGAGAGTTCCGCCCAGCGCACCATCCACCCCGTCATTCCCACGATCATGAACGTGGCCACGGTATAGGCCGAATCGGAAATCATCACGGAAGTGGAGGCGCCGACCAGGGTGAGCGAAAGCGCGGCGACGAGAAAATAGAAGACGCGGAGCCGCATCCGCTTCAGGTCACCCGCGTCGGTCATTTGCGTTCTTCTCCCGCCCCCCGGATGAGTATACAGGAAAATCGGCGTGTAGCTCGGACCGGGGCTGCCGCCCGATCCGCTTTGCTACTACTATGTCATGAGGCCTACCAGAAAATCATCCCCCGCACCGCTTCTTTCTCCGTTACGCCGACTGCCGCCTCCGCCAGGCCCCGCTGTTCCGCCGGCGGGGCCGCAACGGCCTTGTCCAGCGCCGTGCGAAGGCCCTCGATATCGCGAAGCTGCTGCCCGATCTTCCAGTAGCCGATATTCCGTACGCCGAAAACCTCGTTGGACTGGTCGCCCAGGCGGCCGGCCTCCTCACGCAATTCGATCATGCGCTCGGTCTCCGGGGCTTCCGCCGCAATGACGCGTGCCGCCTCGAGCGCCGCGGAAAGGTCGCCGCCATCCAGCGCGGGCTTCAGGACACGGCGAACACGGGCCTCCTGATCCAGTTCGCGCCGCAGGCGCAATTGAACATAGCAATCCAGCGACGCTTTCTGGCGGTGGAGCAGCCAGCGGTAATTGTCCTTCATGAAATGGGGCGACATACGCTCGCCGCCTTCCACGACGAGGTCAAAGTAACGCTGGATTCCTGTGTTCTCCGCGAGGGGTGCTTCCAAATTGAGCTCCAGTTGCATCAGCGCCTCGGCCATGGGTTCGGCGGCCTCTTCGCCAAAGTACAGCGTGCAGTACTCCTTCAGCAGATCGTCCAGGGAGATGTCCGGGTTCCACAACAGCCGCGCCCACAGGTATTGGTGGAACTCATCATGGTGCCCCTCGGAATAGATAATGTCCCCCTCGGAAAAGGGCATGATCTGGTGGAATATCTTGTAATACGCGCGGGGACGCGCGTGAAAGGTCCGCCGCCCGAAGGACTTCTGAATGTAGACGTCCGGATTGGCCACGGCAAACTGGGCGCTGATCCAGTGGGTGATGTCGGAAAAGTGCACGATCTTCTGCTGCGGCGGCAACTGGTGTAGCGTGTGGGAAAGGTAACGGTTGACCCAGCCGTCGCCCGGATACTCGAATAGGTCCTCGCGCAATTCATTGCGGAAGTAGGGCGACATGGCGTTGGTGCCGGGCGCGTAGCACAGCGCGTAGAGCCAGGTGCGCGGCTCGGCCTGGAGGTAGTCGAAGATCAACTGATCGCCCCGATTGTCCAGATCCTGATTGGCGATAAAAATCTTGCTGTTCGGGTGCGCCTCATGCCAGATCGCGGCCATCTCCGCGCAAAGCTCCACCCATGTCTTGCCCCAGGGTTCGCAGCGGTCATCCTTGCAGCCACCGGGATCACCCGAGTAAAAACGCATGATGTCGTGGTCCGCGCGCTGTGAAAAATCATCGCGCCACTGCTTCAACAGCGCCGCCCGCGCCTCCGGGATGCTCGGGCAGATCCACGTGTCCCCCTCCCAGGACTCCCGCTTGCCCGCGCGCCACTCTTCCGGAAATTTTTCATAGTAGTTGTTGGGCCGCGCGTCGGTCACGGTCATCAGCCCGAGCGACTTGAGCTGCCGGTAGTTGTCGTCTTCATTTCGCCCCGCGTAAAAGGTGTTCGCACCCGCCAGGATGGAATCAAACAGCCGCTCCTGATGCTCCGCCTCCGTCCAGCCCCGCGCCCCCGTGCGCTTCATCATCGAGCCGCCCTGACTCGGCGAAAAGCCGCGAAAGCGATAGGCCGGCGCCGTGCTGACCTCGAAGGATTCGAAGATGACCGTGCCGTGACCGACGCGCGCGCGACGGATGATTTCTCCGGCGGCATAGAGCGCTCCCCGGTCGTCCGCCGCAAGGGCCAGAATGGTGGGTTTGTCGTCGATCAGGAGGGACTTGACCGCGTAACCTTCCGCGAATGGTTTCTCGCGACCGGGAAGCTTGAGCCCCTGATTCGCGCACAGCGCATCAAATGCCGCGTCGCGTCCGGCAACTGCGAGGTGAATTGAAAGCTCCACCGGCAATTCGGGAACCGCTGCGCCGGGGTGAAGCCCGAGCCGCTGGACCAACACCTGAGTCGCGGCCTGTTCCGCCGGAGAAGCGGCTTCGCGGAGGACGACCACGGTGTTTTTTTCGGCGATAGGTTCAGCGGGTGCTGCCGCAATGCAGAGTAGCGCAATAAGATCGAAGACCAGCGTGCGCCTTGCGGCAAGAAAGTTGTATATGGACATCGTGGTGTTCTCCCATCGTAACATCAAGTGATTTTGCCAGATACCTACGCGAGCAGGGCACAATAGTGGTTTGCGATTTCATCAAGCTTAGCCTTCAGAAGGTAGAGCCCTCTGGAATGGCTCCACATCGACCGATACTTTTCGGACTTTGTAGCCCGTAACAGATTTTGGGGACCCAACCTCTGGATTGAACAGGGCCAAGTTGAACCCTTTGCTGACCGAACTATTGTAGATTACGCCATCGAATCCGCTCCGTTTTATGAATTCGCAGAGATACTGGCTGGGAATATAGTCGATCGCCGCAGCGTGGGGCAGTACAGGGCGTGTCAATTCCTCACCCAGCCGCTGCAGTAAGGGCAGATCGGCACGCAGCTGTCCTATTTCGTCCGGATCTGATAGAAGAAAGGGAGAAACGCTTTTGAGGGGATTTCGGAGGTCTACGACACGAAGCTCTGGAGTCCGAAACTCCGCAACATATACGGAATCTCCTGTGTGGGGCCGAATCTCCGCAACGGCAGTTCTGGAAGTGGATGCCAAGTATAAGTACGGAATTCCCGCCGGATTGGCCCGCCCATGCGAGGCAAGACGCTTGGGCGGTGCCCCCATTTCAATTGCTGCGAACGCTCTGCCACCAGAATGTTGACGCGCGCGATACCACTTGCGCGCGTCTTCACGGGATACAAGGTGATCGAGCAACTGCCCCATTCTCACGAAATCGATCTTCTCATCCAGGAACCACCGATTCCGATGCATCATCTCGTCACGAAGCGTATCCCACTTTGCCAACCCCTCACTCGTATAGTCTTCTGAAGGCAGGAATGCCTTCCGTACAATTCTTTGGTTGCCAAGTATCGTGCCAAGCAACTCGTATACTTGGTCTTCACTACGTATAACTCGTTCGAACAGTTGCCAATCGTCTTTCAGCCATTCTACGAGTGTCTTTCCTGCATTCTTGGGCTCATATACACTCACGAGGAGTTCGAAGTAATCTCGCAGAGCTCTTGGCTTGATTAGAGGGACATTTGCGGCTCCGCAAAAGCTGCAATCCCCTTTGGCAGTCGTAAGGCTTGGAAATATGTGGTCCCGCAGAAAGCGATCATCAAAGCATTCAGGGCAGCAAAGCTTGCGGGCCATAGTCGGGTTAGCCTTGGTAGTGGGCTAACGTTTCGATGTGGTGCTTCATCGAGAGCTTTTTTACGAAACCAAGCCCTGGGAAATGCCCCTTTCTATGCAATTCTTGGAATTCCTTTACCGCCTCGGTCTCAAACAGGTGTGAGGTGCCCGATTCGAGCTTCTCAACTAGCTTTCCCAGTGCTTGCGCAAACTTGCCCGCAGGATCGGTTGGTGTATCATTTGTGTCTGAAATGAAATGATATATATACATTATGTCTTCATCGTCCGGGTTAATAAAGGTCAAATGAATAGCGACCGCATAGGCCGGTCCGCCGCTTTCCGAATACTCGTCGCCCACGATTAAGAAATCGCCGAAGCCAGATACATTTTCGTAATGAAACGTAAGATGCAATTCAGAAAACTTCTCAATCCTTGGATAATCTGCGTTCCGTTGGCGACTAAACCCGTTTTGTATTAGAACGCCTTCACTTCTATCAAAATGTCGTCGATACAAGCGCCCGGCGTGTTGTTCAATGAATATATGCCGAAATATACCCACACCGGCACTCGATAAGCGCTCAGACAGAATGCGAGGTTCAGTGAATCCTGCATGTACTAGCGCGAGCTTACTATCTCTGTTCTTTTCACAGTAGCTCATGGCTTGGTCGCTGTCCATTCCGTTTGTGAGTAAGATTCCAGCAGAAATGGTATGTAGGTCAAATTCCTTCCGGAGAAAATTGGAAATATTCTCGCCATCATGCTTGAGGTCGCCATGACTGGGATTTACAATGACGATTGCTTCACCTCTTACATCACATATCGCCGCCAGCGTTCTTTCCAGCCCTCCAAGCGACTCTTTTACGGGCTCGATGATCGGCACGAAGCCTGCACTCTTCATCAACCCAGCACATTCACGAATCGTGATCAGTTCGTACTGTTTGCCGCGAAAATAGGGGTAGTAGGGGAGCGCCATGATGAGCTAGTTCCAAGCCCTGGTAGACGATAGCGGCAGTCTGAGCGCTTCCGTCAATCGCTCATGATCCTTTTTTCGGATGGGGGTCGACAAGGCAGCGGCATGGAGCGATTTCGGGACTTGCTCGACAAGTTCGCTGAGTGCAGCCAGGTTTCGAGTCTGCTTCATTGTGCGGACCATAACAGTATGCAACTGTTTAGGATCCAGATCGGAGAAAGCTGCGCGCATTACGCTTCGTATCTTGGTATTGGAGACCTCTGGGACGGCAATGCCGTGGGCTTTCAATATGGCCATTGCCTCGGCGGTTCGAAGTGACTCAAATATGGTTAAGGGACAAATTCGGTCAAACGTTTCAATCGCCTTTCGTCTCGTCGAGATCTTCAGACGCGGAGAAAGAGACATGACACCGACTTCAATGGGTAGCATATTCAAAACTTCATCAAACTGGCGATCACTCGCAATTACATAAATCTTGGCAAAGACGCGCTGGTAATTGTCTATCTGGTTGGCGAGGCGTACCAACGTATCCCGTTCCGATTTGATCTCGTAGGCCGTCGCCGTTCCATTGAGAATTACCAAATCTGTCCTGGATTTTCCGGCGCGAAATTCGCTGAGCATTGAGGCAGAGCGGAGTGAGTGCGTGCCCAACAAGATGTTTTGGGTGAGGGCCGAGCGGTAGATATACTGGTCCCGGAAGCCGCCCCTTTTTAGGATATCGAATGCTGCGTCGAAACTGTCGGCAACCGTTCCATTGGACTCACATCGCGATTCAAGTCCAGTGATATCGATGAGACGCCGAAAGAGCGCGGACCGCCCCTTCCGCGCAAGTCCTTGGTAGACTGCGGACGAAAATATACGCGTCAGCGCGGACAACTGAGTAGCGCTCTGATTCACGTTCTCTCCGGTCAATCCATGGTTGGTGTCTAAAGCTTCTACCTCGATTCTACGGGAGATGTCTCCAGAGACACAAGGATTTTCGCTCAAAGGGCTAAGCACCGCTTTGGGGCCATGCGTCGCACTGCGGATCCCATTACTGGCTCTGCTCGCCTCCCCTCCGCATGTGAGCGGCCTCGTTGGGGTAGAGCCGCTCGACACATTCCGGGCAGATGCTGTGTGAGAATTCCGCTTCCGAATGTTCGCTCACGTACACCTCGATCTGATTCCAGTACCCCTGGTCGTCCCGGATGCGCTTGCACCCGGAGCAGATGGGGAAGAGACCTTCAAGACGCTTCACCTGGGCCAGGGCTTCGCGCAGTTCAATGTGGGCGACCACCTGGCGCGAGAGGACCTTCAACGCCCGCTCCTGAAGCGGGGTCAGGGTCCGCGGCTTGTTGTCCACGACGCAGAGGGTTCCCAGGGCGACGCCATCGGAACAGACCAGGGGTGCGCCCGCGTAGAAGCGAACGCTCGGTCCACCGGTGACGAAGGGGTTATCGGCGAACCGGGGATCCTTCGTCGCATTGGTCACCACCAGTAACTCGTGGGGCTTGCGTATGGCGTGCGCGCAGAACGCATAGTCCCGGTGGGTCTCCGAGATCTCAACGCCCGTCTTCGCCTTGAACCACTGCCTGTCTTGATCGACAAGGGTCACAAGGGCTATCGGAGCATCGGCCACTTCGGAAGCAAGGAACACGATGTCATCGTAGACCGCTTCCGGGAAGGTGTCCAGAATCCCGAGACTTCTCAACTTCCGCAAACGTTTCTGTTCATCATCGGGCAACGGTGCCTGCATCGATCGTTCTCCGCTGGTCGCTCAATTCCGCGGGGCCAGTCTAAGATGCTGACGCGGTCGCTAGCAAGTTTCGATGGACCGCCGAGGCGTCGGTCGGGGAAACCTCCGCGTGGGACCTTATCAAAAAAGAACGTAGCCGCCGGGCCCGGGGCCCGGCGGCTTGCGCACCTTGTCAGATTCGCATTTACGGTCAGACTTTCAAGTCAAAGCGATCGGCGTTCATCACTTTGGTCCAGGCCGCCACGAAGTCGTTCACGAACTTATCCTTCCCGTCTTCGCTGCCATAGACTTCCGCCAGGGCCCGAAGCTGGGAATTGGATCCGAAGACCAGGTCCACGGAAGTACCGGTCCATTTGACCTCGCCGGATTCGCGGTCGGTCCCCTCGAAGACATTCCCGTCCTTCTCGGACTTCCGCCAGGACGTGTTCATGTCCAGCAGATTCACAAAGAAATCATTGGTCAAGGTTTCCGGTTGCGTTGTAAAGACGCCCAGCGGAGAATCGCCGACATTCGCGTTGAGCACGCGCATGCCGCCGATCAGCACCGTCATCTCCGGCGCGGTCAGCGTCAGGAGTTGCGCACGGTCCACCAGCAGTTCCTCCGCCGACCGATCCTGGCCTTCGCCGAGATAATTGCGGAATCCGTCCGCTTTCGGCTCCAGAACGGCGGCGGACGCCACATCGGTCATCTCCTGGGTGGCATCTGTCCGCCCGGGGGAGAAGGGAACCTGAACCTCGTGGCCGCCTTTCTTCGCCGCATCTTCCACGGCCGTGCAGCCGCCGAGCACGATCAAGTCCGCCAGCGAGATCTTCTTGCCGCCGGTCTGGGCGCTATTGAACTCCTGCTGGATCTTTTCCAGGACCGGCAGGACCTTGGCCAGTTCGGCCGGTTCGTTCACCGCCCAGTCTTTCTGCGGTTCGAGGCGGAGTCGTGCGCCGTTCGCGCCACCCCGGTTGTCGGAGCCGCGGAAGGTGGAGGCCGACGCCCAGGCGGTCGAGACCAACTGGGAAACGGAGAGCCCGGAGGCGCGGATCTTTTCCTTCAGGGCGGCGACGTCCTGATCACCAACCAACGCGTGATCGACCGCGGGGACCGGGTCCTGCCACAACTGGGGCTCGGGAACGAGCGGGCCAAGCAGACGCGAGGCGGGCCCCATGTCGCGGTGAGTCAACTTATACCACGCTTTGGCGAAGGCGACTTCGAACTCTTTCGGATTTTCGAAGAAGCGCTTCGAGATCTTCCCGTAGATCGGGTCCATCTTCAGGGCCAGATCGGTGGTGAACATCATCGGAGCGTGGCTCTTTGACGGATCGTGGGCATCGGGAACGGTACCCTGACCCGCGCCATCTTTGGGAGCCCACTGCTGGGCGCCCGCGGGGCTCTTGACGAGTTCCCACTCGTAGGCGAAGAGGTTGGAGAAATACATGTGCGACCACCGCGCGGGCGCGCTGGTCCAGGCGCCTTCGAGCCCGCTGGTGATGGTGTCGCCGGCGTTGCCTTTGCCGAAGGCGTTCTTCCAGCCGAGGCCCTGCTCTTCAATGCTGGCGCCTTCGGGTTCGGGGCCGACGTTGCTGGCGGGCGCCGCGCCGTGGGCCTTGCCGAAGGTGTGACCACCCGCGATCAGCGCCACCGTCTCTTCATCATTCATAGCCATCCGGGCGAACGTCTCCCGGATGTCCTTCGCAGCCGCCAGGGGATCGGGATTGCCATTCGGGCCTTCCGGGTTCACATAGATCAGACCCATCTGAACGGCCGCCAGCGGATTCTCCAGTTCACGGTCACCCTTGTAGCGCTTGTCACCCAGCCACTCGCTCTCGGGACCCCAGTAGATGTCCTCCTGTGGCTCCCACACGTCCTCGCGACCGCCGGCAAAGCCAAAGGTCTTGAAGCCCATGGACTCCAGCGCGACATTGCCCGTGAGAACCATCAGGTCCGCCCAGGAGATCTTCTGGCCATACTTCTGCTTGATGGGCCAGAGCAACCGGCGCGCCTTGTCGAGGTTGGCGTTATCGGGCCAACTGTTGAGTGGGGCAAAGCGCTGCGTGCCGTCGGACGCGCCGCCGCGGCCGTCAGACACGCGGTAGGTGCCCGCGCTGTGCCACGCCATGCGAATGAACAGCGGGCCATAGTGGCCGTAGTCCGCGGGCCACCAGTCCTGGGACGTCGTCATCAGCGCTTCGAGGTCCTTCTTTACCGCTTCGAGATCAAGCTTCTTGAATTCTTCGGCGTAGTTGAAATCCGCGCCTAGAGGATTGGTCTTGGCGGAGTTCTGGCTCAGAATGTCCAGATTCAACTGATTGGGCCACCAGTCGTCGTTCGACATGTGACCCGCCGCCGTGGGCTGTGCCGAGGGGAGCATCTGCCCCGTCACCGGACATTTCGCCGCTCCGCCCGCCGCGGGCGGATGGGCGGCGGCATCTTCAGCCACCGCCGCAATCCCCTGGGTGCCGGCAAGTCCACCCAGCGCCAGGGCGGCGAGCCAGACCCTGCCCTTTCCCTTCAGTGCGGCTTGCTTCTCTCTTGTTGTACGTCTTGACATGGTTCTTCTCCTCGTTTTCATTGAGCGCGACAGTTAGCACTCAAATTATGGTCTCTTGATGTGCTGGATTTGATCGTGGTTGACACGATCCAAATCCCCCGAGCCGCCCCGGGAAGCGCCCGGTCCATTCTTCAGGCGCTTCCCCGGCGGCGGCAACTCCCCCGATCGCACTTCCCCGTGCGGTCGAGGTATCAACCGCGATCAGGCGGTTACTTCAAATCGATCGGCATTCATAACCTTGCTCCAGGCCGCCACAAAATCCGCCACGAACTTGTCCTTCGCGTCGTCGCAGGCATAGACCTCGGCAAGTGCCCGAAGTTGGGAGTTCGCGCCAAAGACAAGGTCCACTGCCGTGGCCGTCCACTTGAGTTCGCCGGTTTCCCGATCCCGACCCTCGTAGAAGTGCTCGCAACGGGCGGATTTCTTCCATTCGGTGCCCATATCAAGCAGGTTCACAAAGAATTCGTTCGTCAGCGTCTCCGGTGTGCTGGTGAGCACGCCCAGCGCGGATTGGCCGGTGTTGGTATTCAACGCCCGCATCCCGCCCACAAGCACCGTCATTTCCGGCGCGGTCAGGGTCAGAAGATGGGCCCGATCCAGCAGCAACTCCTCTGCAGGTCGCGTTAGACCTTGGGCGTAGTAGTTGCGAAAACCGTCCGCCTTCGGTTCAAGCACCGCAAAGGAATCCACGTCGGTTTGCTCCTGAGACGCGTCGGTGCGGCCCGGCCTGAAAGGAACTTCCACCTCGTGACCGGCTTTTCTCGCCGCCTGTTCGATCGCCGCGCAGCCGCCGAGCACGATCACATCGGCCAGAGAAACCTTTTTTCCGCCGGACTGGGCGTTGTTGAAGTCGCTACGCACCTGCTCCAGGACCTGCAGCACCATGCCAAGTTCGGCCGGATTGTTCACCGCCCAATCTTTCTGGGGCGCAAGACGAAGGCGCGCACCATTCGCCCCGCCGCGCTTGTCCGTGCCCCGGAAAGTCGCCGCCGATGCCCAGGCCGTGGAAACTAACTGGGCAATAGTCAGGCCCGAAGCAAGCAGACGGGCCTTCAAGCTTGTGATGTCCTGCGCGTTGATCAGCGGATGGTCGACCGCGGGTACCGGGTCCTGCCACAACTGCGGCTCGGGCACCCACGGCCCCAGGCATCGCGAGACGGGTCCCATGTCGCGATGGGTAAGTTTGTACCAGGCTTTGGCGAAAGCGTCCGCAAACTCGGCGGGGTTCTCGTGAAAATGCTTCGAGATCGGGCCATAGATCGGATCCATGCGCAGCGCCAGGTCCGTCGTAAACATCATGGGCGCGTGCTTCTTTGATGGATCATGAGCATCGGGCACCGTGGCGGCCGCGGCGGGATCGGTCGGTTTCCATTGCCACGCACCGGCCGGGCTCTTGACCAGGTCCCAGTCGTACCCGAAAAGCGTATCAAAGTAGCTGTTGTCCCACGTGGTCGGCGTGGGCGTCCACGCGCCTTCCAGACCACTCGTTATCGTGTCGCCCCCGTTGCCCGTGCCGTAACTGTTCGTCCAGCCCAGGCCCTGCTCCTCGAGACTCGCCCCCTCGGGCTCGGGACCCACATATTTCGAGGGATCGGCCGCCCCGTGAGCCTTGCCGAAGGTGTGGCCGCCCGCGATCAGCGCCACCGTCTCGTAATCATTCATCGCCATGCGCGCAAAGGTCTCGCGGATATCCCGGGCGGCGGCCGTCGCGCTCGGCTGGCCGTTGGGCCCCTCGGGATTCACGTAGATCAGGCCCATCTGAACGGCCGCCAGGGGATTCTCCAGCTCCCGGTCCCCGCTGTAACGCTGGTCCGCAAGCCATTCGCCCTCGGGGCCCCAGTAGATGTCCTCTTCCGGTTCCCACACATCTTCGCGACCGCCCGCGAAGCCGAAGGTCTTGAGGCCCATGGACTCCAGCGCGCAATGCCCGGCAAACACCATCAGATCGGCCCAGGATACGCTGCGCCCGTATTTCTGCTTCAGCGGCCACAGCAGGCGGCGCGCCTTGTCCAGGCTGGCATTGTCGGGCCAACTGTTCAGCGGCGCAAAGCGCTGCGTGCCCGAACCCGCACCGCCGCGGCCGTCACTGACACGATAGGTGCCGGCGCTGTGCCACGCCATGCGGATGAACAGCGGGCCATAGTGCCCGTAGTCCGCCGGCCACCAGGACTGCGAAGTCGTCATCAAGGCAAGCATGTCTTTCTTCAGCGCTTCCAGATCAACTTGCTTGAAGGCCTCCGCATAGTTGAACTGCTCCCCCATGGGATTACCCGCGGGAGGATTCTGGTGGAGCATCTTCAGGTTCAACTGATTCGGCCACCAGTGCTGGTTGGCCGTGGTCCCAATCGCGATGCGGGTCGTTGCGCCGGACATCACCGGGCATTTGCTGGGATTCTCAGACACGATAAGCCTCCTTGTGTTTGATTGGAACGGTTGCTTCTTCCGGCCGCTATACCGTGCTCTCTCAAGGCCGGTGTCGTGAGGTCAGCGTAGCACTTTCCTTTCGATTCGTCCAATCGATATTTCAAATTGTCATAATAGATTCTATCTATGATACGCTTGGCGCCTGCTCTGGAGAAATAAGCCCATGACCCTCCGCGATCTCGAATACTTCGTCGCACTCGCCGAAACACGCCACTTCGGCCAGGCCGCCGAACGCTGCCACGTCACCCAGCCCACCCTGAGCATGCAAATCGCCAAACTGGAGCAGGAACTGGGCACGCCCCTCTTCGAGCGTGGCAAGCGCCGCATCGGACTCACGGCGGCGGGCAAGCAAATCCTGGCCCGGGCCGGAAGTATTCTCGATGGCATTCACGAAATCCGCGAACTGGCCCGGGGCGCTGCGGGGGAACTGGCCGGGCCGCTCTATCTCGGCGTGATTCCCACCATCGGCCCCTATTTACTGCCCCACCTGCTGCCGGAACTGAAGGCCATCTACCCCGGCGTAAAGCTCTTTCTCCGCGAAGACATCACCCGGAATCTCGTGGAGCAACTCCAGCATTCCGCGTTGGACGCCGCCATCATGTCCCTTCCAATCGAGGCTTCCGACCTTGAGTGGGCCGTCTTTTTTCGTGAGGAATTTGTCGCCGGGTTACCGCTGAACCATCCACTGGCCCGTAAAAAGAGCCTGGCCGTTCAGGAGCTTGCGGATGATGCGATCCTGCTGCTGGAGGAGGGCAACTGTATGCGCGACCAGACCCTTCAATTGTGCCGGGGCACCCAGCCCTCCGATCCCGAAGGTTACCGCGCCTCCAGCATCGAATCGCTGCGCCAGATGGTCAGCGCGGGCATGGGCTGCACCTTCCTGCCGAAGCTGAGCACCATCGGTCCCTTCGCGGCGGCCTCGCCCATCGCCATTCGCCCCCTGCACTCCCCCACGCCACGGCGAGATATCGTCCTGGTCTATCGCAAGACCTACCCGAAGGCCGCGAGCCTGCGGGAACTCGCCACCGCGGTACAGAAGCGTATGAGCCGGTTGAACGTAGATTGATAGGACGGATTCGACCGACACAACCAATATTCAAAATCGGTCCTGTCCGTCCTATTCGTCCTGAGCGCAGCATTGTCAACGGCACCCCGATTTCCGCTACACTAATTCTATGGCATCAGTCCGCCACTGACAGAAAGGTTTGAGAGCACCGTGATTCGCATTGCTTCTATCGTCCTTGGCGCCGCGCTGTTGGCCCCCCTCGCGGCGGCTGCGCCGATCTCCTACGACCAGCAAATACGTCCGCTCCTCAGCGACAAATGCTTCCAGTGCCACGGTCCCGACGAGGCCGCACGCAAGGCCAAATTGCGCCTCGACGTCGCCGACGCCGGCCCCGACGCCCCGGTGGTCCTTGCCCCCGGCAAGCCGGAAGAGAGCGAACTCTTCAGGCGGATAACGACGACCAACCACGATGACCTCATGCCCCCCGTGGAGACCGGCAAGCCGCTTAACTCGGAAGAGATTGCCTTGATCCGCAAGTGGATTGAAGAGGGGGCGCACCGCACAAGCCACTGGGCCTTCGCCACGCCGGAGCGTGGCGCCGTGCCCGTCGCCAGCAGGCCGGAGTGGACGCGCAATCCCATCGACAATTTCATTCTCGCGCGCCTCGATCAGGAGGGCCTCGCGCCGTCGCCCGAAGCGGATCGAGAAACCCTGCTGCGGCGCTTGAGCCTCGATCTCATCGGCCTGCCACCCACATTGGAAGACATTGCCGCGCTGCGCGCCGATACATCACCCGACTGGTATGAGAAGCAGGTCGAGCGTCTTCTGGCATCGCCCCACTATGGCGAGCACTGGGCGCGCAACTGGATGGACGCCGCGCAGTACGCCGACTCCGACGGCTTCGAAAAAGACAAGCCCCGGCAGGTGTGGACCTGGCGCGACTGGGTGATTCGGGCCATGAACGAGGACATGCCCTACAACGAGTTTGTGCTTGAGCAGATAGCGGGCGATATGTTGCCTGACGCCACTCAGCCGCAGCGCGTGGCCACGGGTTTCCTGCGCAACAGCATGGTGAACGAAGAGGGGGGCATCCAGCCGGAACAATTCCGCATGGAGGCCATGTACAACCGTATGGATCTCGTGGGCCGCGCCGTCCTCGGGCTCACCGTGGCCTGCGCCCAGTGTCATTCCCACAAATACGACCCGCTGACCCAGACCGAGTACTACCAGATGTTCGCGTTCCTCAATAATTCCCACGAGGCGACCGCATCGGTGTATTCGTTTGACGACCTGGACCAGCGGTCGAGAATTCTCGACGTGATTCGCGACATCGAAGCGGGTATTAAGCGCGACCTTCCCGACTGGCGCGATCGCATCGCCGCATGGGAAGAAAAGGCCAAGGCGGAGCCCGAGCCCGCCTGGGAAGTTCTCGCCCTCGCCTTCGATGACAGCTCCGCGGGCGGCCAGAAGTGCCTGCTGCTGGAGGACGGCTCGTACCTCGCCCAGGGTTACGCCCCCACACGTTTCTGGCCCAAAATGACCACCACCACCGCCCTGACCACCATCACGGCCGTGCGCCTCGAAGTTATCGCCGATCCCAACCTGCCCCGGGGCGGCCCGGGACGCTCCATCCACGGCGGCCTCGCCCTCTCCGAAATGGAGATGCGCATCACGACGGGAAACACACCCATCGCGAACTATGACCAGTGGACGCCCGTGAAGTTCGCCTCCGCCATCGCCAGTGTGAATCCGCCCCAGCGCAAGCTTGGCGCTGAGTTCCCCGAGCGCGACAAGCCGGAGAAGCGCGTCACGGGTCCCATCGAGATGGCCATTGACGGCAACGGCGACACCGCCTGGACCACCGACATCGATCCGGGCCGTCGCAACCAGTCGCAGTACGCCATCTTCAAGCTGGAAACGCCGCTGGTCGTTCCCGCCGGGGCCACCCTCGCTTTCCGCATCGGCCAGCTCCACGGCGGCTGGAACAGCGACGACAACCAGACCAACAACATCGGCCGCTTCCGCATCGCCGTCACGGGCGACGCGACCCTCCCAGCGGAGGCCCTGCCGCTGCCGGTGAAAGCGGCCCTCGCCGACACGAATCGAAGCGAGGAAGAGATCAACACCCTCTTCAACCACTGGCGCACCACCGTGCCGGAGCTGGCCTGGACCAACCAGCGCATCGACGGCCTCTGGCAGGGCCACCCCCTCGGCGCGACCCAACTCGTGCTGGCGGAGCGCGACACCCCGCGCGAGACCCACCGCCTGGAGCGCGGCGATTTTCTCAGCCCCGCGGAGACGGTTCAGCCCGCCGTGCCCGCTTTCCTCCATCCGCTGAAGAGCGACGGCACGCCGGATCGCCTCGACTTCGCAAAATGGCTCGTGGCCCCCGAATCACCCACGACCGCCCGTGCCGCCGTCAACCGCGTGTGGGCGCGCCACTTCGGCGAAGGTATCGTCAGCACCACGGCCGACCTGGGTATGGCCGGCGACCCGCCCAGCCACCGAGAGCTCCTCGACTGGCTCGCTGTCGAGTTCATGGAAGGCGGCTGGAAGCTCAAAGATCTCCACCGCCTCATTGTGCATTCGGCCACCTATCGCCAGGCCTCGAACGTGTCGCCCGAACTGCTGGAGCGCGATCCCTACAACCGCCTCCTCGCCCGGGGCGCCCGCTTCCGCGTGGAAGGCGAAACCGTGCGCGACATCGCCCTGGCGGCCAGCGGCCTGCTCAATGAGCGCATCGGCGGACCCAGTGTCTATCCCCCCGCGCCCGAGTTCCTCTTCGTGCCCCCTGCGAGCTACGGCCCCAAGACGTGGAACACCGATACCGGCCCGGACGCCTACCGCCGCGCCCTCTACACCTTCCGCTTCCGCAGCGTGCCCTATCCAGCCTTGCAGGTCTTCGACGCCCCCGCAGGTGACGCCCCCTGCACGGCGCGCGAGCGGAGCAACAGCCCCCTCCAGGCCCTCACCGTGCTAAACGAACCGGTCTACTACGAGTCGGCCGTTCACCTCGCCGAACGCACCCTCGCCGAAGCCCCGGCGGATGATCGCGCCCGCATCGCCCAGGCCTTCCAGCGCTGCACCAGCCGCGAAGCCTCCCCCGAAGAGCTCGACGCCCTCGCGGCCTTCCTGCAAGAGCAGCGCAACCGCATCGGCAACGGCGAGCTCGACCCCGCCGCCATCCTCGCGCCCCTGAGCGGCAAGGTCAACGGCGACGCCAACGACCTCGCCGCCTGGGCCCTCACCGCGCGGGTGATCCTCAACCTGGACGAGACGATTATCCGGCAATAAGGGGAAGTACCGCGGTACACCTGAACCGTCACAATGTTGAATTCTAGGAATTTGTGCTATACTTATTCCACTCATAATAAGTGGAATAACTTATGCCACATTCACTCTCAGATTCCGAAATTCAACGCACTCTCAATCTGCTAAATGGACGACTCGC
Organism: Candidatus Hydrogenedentota bacterium; assembly: GCA_016791475.1. NCBI lineage: Bacteria > Pseudomonadati > Candidatus Hydrogenedentota > Candidatus Hydrogenedentota bacterium. Next base: position 41,357 of record JAEUWI010000007.1, on the reverse strand, counting down.
CCGCAACGGCGCGCCACCCACCGGCATCGTCGTGTGCGGCGGGGCAGCCCTGATCGTGCTCGGCCTGAACCAGCGCACGACCAACGATGTGGATATCGTGGCCCTGTCGGACGAGGCACGCACGCTATACGCGCCCGCTCCGCTCCCGGAGCACCTCCTTCAAGCCGCGATGGAAGTCGCCCTGACGTTGAAGTTACCTGCCGACTGGCTCAACAACGGCCCAAGCCGTGACGAAGGCGGCCTGTTTCAGATGGGCCTCCCCGAAGGCTTCGCAGCGAGGCTCCATCCCCGGAATTACGGATCTCACCTGACCGTGTACTTCATTGACCGCATTGACCAGATTCACTTCAAGCTCTATGCCGCCGTGGATCGTGGCGGCTATCACATCAGCGATCTGGAGTTGCTGCAACCGACGGACGATGAGTTGACTAGCGCGGCGCGCTGGGCCATGACCCACGACGTATCCCCAGGCTTCCGCGACCTGTTGAAAACCCTTTTGGAATCCCTCGGCCATGTCAACGCCGCTCAAGCAATTTAGAGATCAATACCGTGAGACGCTGCTCAACTTCCTCTGGCGCGAGTGGACCGCCCTCGGCGTCGCGGGCACCGACGCGACACCTCCGCGCCACGTCAGCGATCCCGAAGCCCTCCTCCTCTTCACCTGTACCCTTGGCCGCCACGACCAGCGCCTCTTCGACGAAGTCATGGACTGGCTCCTGAAGAACGGCCGCTTCATCAACATCCAGCGCCTCCGCAACATCCTCGCCAAAGAAGACTTCCGCGGCGGCCCCGTCCTCAGCGCCATCGCCGACTGGCTAACCACCCAGGGTGCCTCCAGCAAGTGGAAGCTACTCGCAAAGCGGCCGGCGAAGATCGATCCAACGCCACCTGTCGGCGTTCAGGAAAGGCAGCCCTCTACGAAGAAGCCTGAACCCGCCGACGAGTCTTCGAGTCATGCACCCAACAGCCGAGTACAAGAAGAACCCGAATTCGCTATCAACTATCCACTATCAACTATCAACTCCCTATTCTTTCTTCCCAACGGTCGCCCCATGCCGCCCTCGAAGAAGCAAGACCCGCTCTTTCTCCAGCACGGCTTCCAACGCAATCCCCTGATGCCCCGGGGCTACTCCCGGCCCTTCCCCGCCGACGCCCCCGCAGCGCGGCTACTCAAACTCCGCGCACTCTTCGGCGTCAACGCCCGCTGCGAGATCCTCGACTACCTCGCCCGCAACGGCACCGGCCACCCCCGCGAAATCGCCCGCGAACTTTACTACTCCCAGAAGTCCGTCCACGACACGATGGCCGATCTCGCCTGCTCCGGCGTGATCCAATCTTCGAAAGGCGCCCGCGAACGCATCTACCGCCTCAGCGTCGGCAACCTACCCTTCCTCGACCGCGACGCCAGCGAGATGGACTGGATCAACTGGCCCGTGCTCCTGTCGGCGGCGGAACGGGTCTGGCATTTGGTTGAAGAATTGAGCGCGGAAGATTTGGAACCGCGTGTGCTGGAATCGGAGATTGGTCTGGTGATGGGGCCGGTGTTTGAGAAGCTTAATCGTGCGCGATGGATGACTGCACTGGCGGGATCTCATTCATCCGGGGGCATCCTGCCCTTGGGGTACTTTCATTCCGCATTCAAAGCGCTGATGACGCGATAGTGGCCGGATCATGGACTGCCGTGGTCTCGCTATTCGGCCACCCTGAACGGCAGCGCTCGAACGATATCGCCACGTTTGTAATCCATCTCGACAATCTACCCCGACTCCGCCGCTCCCGTTGGCGACGCGGACTCCTGTTTGGTGAGCATTCCATACCTGCGTAACGCAGCCGTTACCGCGCGAATAGCCAGATAGACTATCAGCCCTGCCCCAGCGAGGAGCCATTGCTTCAAATAGACGTCTAGAAAATAGAGCCGTTTCCGGTCGGGGTCCAGAAACAACTCACAATAGAGATACGTCGCACTCGCTATCATCAGGACCACGGTGCCGTAGAGGATGAGCCATGTCGCAAGCGAACGCTTGCGCGACAAGCACAACAGCGCCAGCGGCACCAGAAACGGGACCCCAAGCTCCATACCCTGATGCACCGAGCGCGATAGATTCGCCCCGCCTGAATGGTAAAGGTGCGCCGCGAAATTCTGGAGCACCCCCAGCGCGATGAGGGCGAGCAATACCCCGCCTGCGATTCTCGACATCATAGTTCCTGTCTCCACTGATCGCCAGTATCTTGCACTGAAGATACACCCCAATACCTGGTGGCCTACGGATTTCGCGCCTCAATCATTCGAACGACCTCTTTTGCCAAGACACTTCGCAGATATTTCACGTTACCCCTCTTTTTTGCTTCCTTGTATCACTTCATACTCAACGCACTACCGTCGGTTCCAAGAACTCGGCATGATCATACGATCTTTCTTTTGCCAGAGAAGCCCTGAACGGGAATCCTCATGGAACATAAGCCTCAGCCTCAATTGACGGTCTTTCCCTTTTCGGGAATCTGTACCGACATTATGCGTTCATCCGACATCCAATCCGCCGTGTCCGCGAGCACCTTAAGACGCTCACCAGATAGCCTTCCACCATCAACCAACCTGGCTTCAGCATTGTATGCACTGATGTCGATATAGTCATAGGATGGTGCAAAGCCTTCGGCGACACAGGTGTATGAGTACCGAATATTCTCCCCCACTTGCGCGAAGATTGCACAGAGCCCCTCGCGGGCCGATTGCTCTTTCAGAGCAACGTGGATCGCCCTCTCTTCAAGGAATAGGGGAGGGGGTAGCCTCATCAGCGTTGGCGCAAGGAACCGAATAATCAACGGCCGCCCCTTGTCCGGTTGAACATCCTTCGCCCGATTCACGGCGAGCGCCAGCGCACACAGGGCTTCCCACATGGACGAAGCGTCTATTTCCACACTGACGATAGTATCCAACAATGTCCCATGCCCGTCCACCGTACTGTCGGGACGCAGCAGCGGAACACCGTGAATCTCCTGGAAAATCCAACGTCCGCCAGAGACCGTCGTCAGCCGCACGATCACCTCGCCAAATTTCTCACCCTCGACAATCGCAAATGGTTCCAGAGGAACCGCCAATGGGTCTGCCCCGGCGCACTGCTCACGCAGGGGCTCGATCGCCAGTTCCACGTGAAAGCAATCCTCCACTACACTTTTTATTTCGTGGAGATCTACGGGTGTCTCCAATTTGGCGCCGGTGTGCGCCTGGCGTTCCAAGAGCGACACTTTGGATCTCACCCAGGCATCCTCAGAGCGCTCCAATGGATCGGACTCCGCAGGCCGGATCTCAGCAGCGAAGCCTGCCCGTGCGACCGCCATTGTTATCAGCATAGCCGTTACAATTGTGGTTTTATGTGTCATATAGAATCGCTCCATAGGATAGCAGGGCGGAGGATATCCGGGTGTCTAGAAGCTGGGGTCGCCGGTCCCTTGGACACCGCTTTTCTTCACGAACACCTCCCTTTTCGCGAGCTGTGTATTGTAGACGACCTTGAAGTGGATGGAATGGGTTGCAAACCACGGCCCTTGATTGTTCGTGCTCGGACAGCCCTTTACTCGCATCCGCTGTGTCAGCCGAAACACTTCATTGGATTGAATTTGATCCCAAGGTGCAGCATCTGGATTGAAACCGTGGGAATCATACTTGTGATTCGGCGGGGCTCCGTTCAATTCTTGTCGATAGTTGTTGCTGTCGATCAACCAATCGCTATCCCAACTATTCTGAAAACCTTCCTTCTGCTGCTGAGTCAACGTCATGCTGCAACCGCTCGTATCCATTTCAGCGATCAAAAAGTCCTCATTAATGACAAGACCGGCGAAGCTGTATGTCGGGTTGGAGCTCGATGAAACTTGATGCCAGTACATATCCCCCCAATGAGGGCTCTGCGTATAGTGATCGTGCCAGATAGTGGACTCGGCATCGGGTAGTACGACGGGCAAGAACACCGCCGTTGCGGTCGTATTCTCGTAGAGCGTGAAATCACCGCTATGGCCTCCGTGGTTCGTTTGCCCATCCAAGTCCTCATTGTTGCTCTCCCAGTGGTCAAAAGCATAACCACTCGGGCAAGTCACTCTAAACCGCAAATCAACGCCGGTACCGCTGGTAAAGGTACCGCTCGCGGTACTGCCCCACGCCGTTTCGGTGGGCGCCAGGATCTGCACTTCACAGGTGCTGTCGCCGCCGCTCGTGTTCACCGTGACCGTGTAGCTCGGCGGCGGGGGCGGAGGTTGGGTAGCCTCCGCCTCATGGAGTCCAAATAGGCCACCGGCCAGGAGGAGCGCAGCAAGCAACGCCGTCAACACCGAAGCACCACCAACTAATAATACGGGCATTTTCTTCGCACGAGACATGATGTGTAACCCCCTCAGTTTGCCGCTACGCCAGCATCGCCGGCACCAGGTTCCTCAATCGAATTGATGGTCTCTTCAACTTCGCCGGCGAGCGCCGATCCGGGCGCGCGATTCGCCAGCCGCCGGAGAAGGGCCTGGGCTTCTTCCCCTTTGCCGAGCTCCGCGAGCCGCGCCGCGCTCTGGCGCACATGGTGCATCAACTCTTCGTAATTGTTGCGCTCCGGCACGAGGGGCAAGTCCTGAAGGTCCAGCAGGGCGCCAGTGTCCTCCAGCAGCGTGGCCGCATCACCGCTCTTACGGGCAAGCAGGAGGCGCAGGGTCCGCGCGCGGAAGGCCACGCGGGGATCGGCGTTGCGCGCGATGGCCGCCGTTGCCGCATCGCGCACCCGAGCGCCCGCCCGGTTCGTGTCGAGATCGGCGAGGATACTCAGTGCCGCGTATTGCTCCATCCATCCCGGCGCGTTCGCCGCCGCCGCCGCCAGGGTATCGGCCAGGGCGGCATCATCGCGCGCCCCGCCCCTCGCTTCAAGATTGTTGTACACCGCCGCGCCGATGGCGTCTGCCCGCAGGCGCTGGCTGTGGGCGCGGAGTTCATCCTTCTGATTTGCCGCGTTGAAGAGCAGATCAAGGCCATCGGGGCCAAACTGTTCCGCGCGGTAGAGGGGGAGGCGCTGGGCCTCCAGGGCCAGTTCCGTGTCGGGAAACTCCTTCACGATGCGATCCCGCGCGGTCTGCGCCCAGCCGGTATCATAGAGAAAATAGGGGCTGGACATGGTGAAGAGCGCCCCGAGGCGGACCACCTGATTGTCGCTCCGGGTGAGGCGGTAGAGATCCTGCACGCAGCGCTCGGCCTCGTCCACGGTGATCCCCGCATCGTCCGAATAGCGCATGAGCGTGGCCAGGAGCAGATCCATGAGGTGGCCGGTTTCGTCAAGCGATTGCGTGAAGAATACCTTGCGCTCTCCCGGTTGCATAAGGTACTCCGTGTCGAAGAGGAGGGCCTGCACCACGCCGACGGCGCCCAGCGCCAGGTCAGGGCGATCCGGCGGGATCTCCCTGAGCGATTTCAGCAGCAGATCCGCCGCCTCCAGCCGCTGGCCCGTTCCAATCAGGGCCACGGCGTCGAGCCGCGCCTCATCGAGGGATTCGGGAGAATTGCTTGCCGCCCAGGCCGCCTGCCCCACGCCGATGAGCCCCAAGGCTACTACCACGAAACACTTCCAATTTGCGCTTTTCATACCACCTAGCCTCCTGTTGGTTGGTTGAAAGAACGCCTCCAGCATAGATCAGCCCCCCTTCGTTGTCAAGAAATTTAGTTCTACATCGTCCTAGCGCACTCGAATTTCATATAAAAATACGCAACTCCAGATTAACCTCAGCAAACCGCATGAGGCTCGCCGGGAAATTCCCATTTCGGGACACCCTATTCTCAATTTGGAACATTCGTCCGCCATTTGCACCCATCCCTCCTCTCCGCTACACTGAACCCTTCAGCGCAGTGATTCCACACGCACGAAAGGGTTTAACCGCCGTGTCTTGCCGTACCTTCATGTTTATTGCCGTCCTCGCACCGCTGACCTCCGCGTCGGCACTGGAGCCGGTCTCCTATGACCGCCAGATCCGGCCCATCCTGAGCAACAACTGCTTCGAGTGTCATGGGCCGGATGAAGCGTCGCGCAAGGGAGAGTTGCGGCTGGATGTGGAGGTGGCGGATTCCAAGGCCATCGTGCCGGGCAAGCCGGAGGAGAGCGAGATTCTCCAGCGCATCACGAGCGCGGACCCGGAGGAGCGGATGCCGCCCGCACCGGATCATGACGCCCTTTCCACCGAAGACACCGAACTGATCCGCGCGTGGATCGCGCAAGGTGCGAAGCGCACGGCCCACTGGGCCTTTCAGACGCCGCAGCGTCCGGAGATTCCCGCCGTTTCGAATCCCGCGTGGGTGCGCAATCCCATCGACGCCTTTGTGCTGGCGCGGCTGGATCGCGAGGGCCTGGCGCCGTCACCGGAGGCGGATCGCATTACCTTGCTGCGTCGCTTGAGCCTGGATCTCACGGGCCTTCCGCCGACGCTGGAAGAGATCGACCGCGTGAGCGCGGACACGTCCGAAGACTGGTATGACGCGCTGGTGGAGCGGCTGCTCGCCTCGCCGCACTATGGCGAGCACTGGGCGCGGCACTGGCTCGACGCCGCGCAGTATGCCGACTCGGACGGCTTCGAGAAGGACGCGCGGCGGCAGGTGTGGGCCTGGCGCGACTGGGTCATCCGCGCGATCAACGCGGACAAGCCCTACGACGAGTTTGTGGTGGAACAGATCGCGGGGGATCGCCTGCCGAATGCGACGCAGGATCAGCGCGTGGCCACGGGCTTCCTGCGCAACAGCATGATCAACGAGGAGGGCGGCATCGATCCGGAGCAGTTCCGCATGGAGGCCCTGTTCAACCGCATGGACCTCGTGGGGCGCGGCGTGCTGGGGCTGACCGTGGCCTGCGCCCAGTGCCACACGCACAAATACGACCCGCTGACCCACACCGAGTATTACCAGATGCTCGCTTTCTTGAACGATGCTCACGAGGCGAACATCCCCGTGTATTCCGACAAGGAGAATGCCCAGCGCGAGACGCTGATGTCTCTCATTTCGGAAGTCGAAGCGGAGATCAAGGCGGAGAACACCGACTGGCCGGAGCGCATGGCAAAGTGGGAGGAGGAATTGAAAAAGGAGCCGGAGCCCGCGTGGGAAACGCTGACCCTCGCGTTTGACGACAACTCCACGGGCGGCCAGAAGTTCCTACCGCAGGAAGACGGCTCCTACCTGGGCCAGGGCTTCTCGCCGACAAATACCTCACCCAAGATGAGCGGAACGACCAACCTCCAGAAGATCACGGCCCTGCGCATCGAGTTCATGAATGATCCCAACCTGCCCCGGGGCGGTCCGGGCCGCAACCGCGCAGGCGGCTTCGCCCTCTCGGAGGTGAGCTTCCGCAGCACGGCCGAGGGTCTGCCGACGAAAGATTTCGACAAGTGGACCCTCTCGCCCATCGCTTCGGCGTTGGCGGACCTGAATCCGCCCCAGCGGGTGCTCGGGCCGGAGTTTCCCCACAAGGAAAAGCTGGTTCGCTACACGGGGCCGATTGAACTGGCCATCGACGGCAGACCGGAGACCGCATGGACCTGCGACATCGATCCGGGACGGCGCAACCAGGCGCGCGAGGCCATCTTCAAGCTCGCCGAGCCCCTGACCGTAACGCCCGGCATGGTTCTCGGCCTGATGCCCCAGCAGAGCCACGGCGGCTGGAACAACAACGACAAGCAGACGAATAACATGGGGCGCTTCCGCGTCAGCGTCACCGATGCGGATGCCCTGCCCACGCGCGCGATACCCGCCGGGATCAAGGCCATCCTCGCCACGCCCCGCGAAACACGCACCGAGGCCCAGCAGGCCGCCCTTTTCAGTTACTGGCGCGAGGGCGTGCCCGAGTTCCACGGGGCGAACAGTCGCATCGAGGGCCTGTGGCTGGCCCACCCCGAGGGCGCATCGCAACTCGTGCTCCAGCCCCGCGAAACCAATCGGGTAACCCACCGCCTGGAGCGCGGCGACTTCCTGAGCCCTGCCGAGGAGGTCAGCCCCGCCACGCCCGCCTTCCTCCATGCGTATGATCAGGACACCCGCGATCGCCTCGGCTTCGCGCGCTGGCTTGTATCGCCCAAGGCCTCCACCACCGCCCGGGCCTATGTGAACCGTGCATGGCAGCGCTACTTCGGCAAGGGCCTCGCCACGACCACGGGCGATCTGGGCATGCAGGGCGACCCGCCCAGCCACCCGGAGCTCATCGACTGGCTCGCGGTGGAATTCATGGAGCGCGGCTGGCGCATGAAAGATCTGCACCGGCTCATCGTGTCCTCCGCGGCCTACCGCCAGCAGTCCATCGCCACGCCGGAATTGCTGGAGCGCGATCCCTACAATCGCCTCATGGCGCGGGGCTCCCGCTTCCGCGTGGAGGGCGAGACCGTTCGCGACATCACCCTGGCGGCGAGCGGTCTGCTCAATCCGTCCGTTGGCGGACCCAGCGTGTATCCGCCCGCACCCGACTTCCTCTTCCTGCCGCCCGCGAGCTATGGGCCCAAGACCTGGGCCTACGACACCGGCGCGGACAAATACCGCCGCGCCATGTACACCTTCCGCTTCCGCAGCGTGCCCTTTCCCGCGCTCCAGGTCTTCGACACGCCCTCGGGCGAGTCGCCCTGCACCGCCCGCGAACGGAGCAACAGTCCCTTGCAGGCATTGACCACGCTGAACGAGCCCCTCTTCTTCGAGACGGCGGTGAAGCTCGCGCAGTACTCCATGGCCGAAGGCGGTGGCACGGATCGCGAGCGTCTCGCCTTCGCCTTCCGCCGCTGCGTCACCCGCGCACCGGAGGCGGACGAGTTGGATGCGCTGGAGACCTACCTCGCCCAGCAGCGCGCCCGCCTTAGCGCGGGCGAACTCGACCCCAAGGCGATCCTCGGCGAGGGGGCTTCGAGCGACCTGGCGGCGTGGACCCTGGCCGCGCGGGTGATCTTGAATCTCGACGAAACGATTGTGCGCCAGTGAAGGGACGTACCGCCGGACGCGTACTACGAGGTGTAAGAGAGCCACGGCCACCATCGCAATTTCAACGAGAACAGCGCCCCACAGCGCGGCGGCATGTCCCTTGGGATGTAAGGTCACGACATGAAAGTCGAAGTCGTGAGGTGGGAGCGACTCTTTGTTCGAGTCAGCCCTTAATCCCACTGGGACAGGCCCGCGCCCTGACGTCGAGCACGACGGATCGCGACTCACCCGATTGTCCGGGAAGCCCCGCGCTGTTGAAGTGAACCGGCGCGGGTCCGTCCCCGGAAAGCGTGACAATCCGCCGAAAATGGCGTAGAATCATCCCATACGCAGGCAGTAGCAAAAGGAGTTAGCTTCCCATGGCAAGAAACTGCAATCACAGCCTCCCCGCCGCCGGGCCCCATGTGGCCCGCCGCTGGTTTCTGCAACAATGCGGCGTGGGCCTCGGCGCGGCCGCGCTGGGCAGCCTCCTTGGACCCGATATGGCGTCCGCCGCCACAGAGAGCCCCCTCGCCGCGAAGAAGCCCCATTTCCCGGCCAGGGCGAAAAACGTCATTTTCCTGTTCATGGCCGGTGCGCCGAGCCAGTTTGAGCTGATGGACTACAAGCCCGATCTCGTGAAGTTCGACGGCACCCTGCCGCCCGCGGAGCTGTTGAAGAATTACCGCGCAGCCTTCATTAATCCCAATTCCCGACTTCTCGGGCCGCGCTTCGAATTCAAGCAATACGGCCAGGCGGGCGCGTGGGTCTCCGAGCTCATGCCCCACTTCCAGACCATCGTGGACGACGTCACCATCGTAAAGAGCATGTCCACCGACGCCTTCAACCATGCCCCGGCGCAGCTCCTGATGAACACGGGTTCCCAGCAGTTTGGCCGACCCAGCATCGGCGCGTGGGCGAGCTATGGCCTCGGCAGCGAAAACCAGAACCTGCCCGCCTTCATTGTTTTCAGCTCCGGCTCGAAAGGGCCGAGCGGCGGCTCGGGCAACTGGGGCAGCGGCTTCCTCCCCACGGTGCACGAGGGCGTCCTCTTCCGCACCAGCGGCGATCCCGTGCTGTACCTGTCGAACCCGCCCGGCGTGGACGACCGGGCCCAGCGCGACACGCTGAACACGCTCAATGCGCTCAACGGACGCCGCCTCGACATCATGGGCGATCCCGATATCGCCACGCGCATCAATTCCTACGAGCTCGCCTTCCGCATGCAGAAGAGCGCGCCCGAGTTGATGGACGTGGCCAACGAACCCCAGCACATCCTCGACATGTACGGCGCGAAGCCGGGCGAACCCTCCTTTGCGAACAACTGCCTCCTCGCCCGGCGCATGGTCGAGCGGGGCGTGCGCTTCGTGCAACTGTTCCACGAGGCCTGGGACCAGCACGGCGACCTGCGCAACGGCTTGAAGAAAAACTGCAAAGATACGGACCAGGCCTGCGCCGCCCTCGTGAAAGATTTGAAGGCCCGCGGGCTCCTGGAAGACACCATGGTCATCTGGGGCGGCGAGTTCGGCCGCACGCCCATGGTCCAGGGCGACGGCGACGACGGCCGGGATCACCACCCGAACGCCTTCACCATGTGGATGGCCGGCGGCGGATTCAAGCCCGGCGCGGTCTATGGCGAGAGCGACGGCCTCGGCTTCAACGTGGGCAGCAACAGGGTACACGTCCGCGATCTCCACGCCACAATCTTGAACCAGCTCGGCTTCGACCACGAACGCTTCACCTACCGCTTCCAGGGCCTCGACGCGCGACTTACGGGGGTCGAGGAAGCGCACGTGGTGCGGGATATATTGGTGTAGGGGGGACTGACACGGACACAAGTCGTCGATAGCTGCACTGTCATGACCCAATCAGGCCAGACCATGCTCGTGCGAAATGCACGCCAACATCCGTGGCTGTCCTGCGACCGGGGCGAGACAGCCACGGATGTTGTGGCGGGTTGTGCGTTCAGTGGCTAGCTTTGTTGGCGTCTCGCGGACGACGCGTACCAACGATTCGAATCCGTGTCAGTCCCTACAGCCCGTTCTCCGTCCGGTCCCGTGCGATGACTTCTACTATCGCCTCTCTATATAACGGGGCCGCGATCGCATAGTCGCGACGGACGGAAATCGGGCCCAGCAGGCGTTCGGATTCCGCCCCGCTTACGATAATACCGCAGAGCTCACCCTTCCTGTTTATAAGCGCCGAGCCGCTGTCGCCGGGAAGGGCCGGCATGTCCGTGTAGATAAAGGTCCCTTCCACCTCACGCCGGGAGGTCACATATTGTCCCTCTATCTCGCGCAGGTATTTGCCGGCCGCGGCCTGGCCCACCCAAACGTTACCTCCGAAGACCTCGTCGCCTTTCGTCAGTGGTTCGTCGGCCAGACGCAGGTAGCGTGGCGTCTTGATATCCACATGGAGCACGGCCAAATCCGATCCATATCGCTCTACGAGGCGGCACCGGGCGCTGCGGGCATAGGTGTGGGTCTCGTCCGAGGTGAAATAGATGACGTACGTATCGGTATAATCCAAGACGTGGCTCGCCGTCAGAAAATAGCCGTCATTGGAGACGGGAACACAGGCCCCCGCACCGCCGAGTGCCTCCGTTTGGATATTCAATTCCAGATCAATTCCCCTATCACGCCGGGTTTCTTGTCGTTCTTCGAATTGCGCCAGAAACTCGTCCTCGTCCAAGCCGTCACCGGACAACAGCACTCCGGAGTGAATCGCGAGGAAAGTCGTCGGGGCGATGCCCCGCACGTCGGTGTCGCTCCCGGGTGCCTCCGGGAATGGGACGATGGCCTGAATCGATTCCGGCCCGTAGTCCGCCAGCGACGCAGCCTTTCGCTCCATCGTTTTCGTTTCGAGCCGTTGGCGTCCCGCGCAGCCTGCCACGCACAGTACGATAAGAAGAATGGATGCCGCTTGTTTCATTGTTTTCTCCCTCACCGTTGTTTGCTTGCCTATCGCAACATTAGACGATAGATTCTGGGGTATTGTTAGCCGGTTGACTTGCACTGCGTGCGATGAGTCTACCATGTAGAGTCCCCAGGCGTCATTCCCGCGCGGGTGGCGCGGGAGACTTTCGCGTATCGAGGAGGCACGTCGGGTGGCATTGCCGGCATTGCCAATATGTGTTAAAATCTGGACATGATCGAACCCAAGACAGCCGAAGATTTTCTGCCAATGCTTTCGACGCTATCGAGCCATGAGCGCGTGCGGCTGGTTCGTCTGCTTGTCCAGCAGACTACATCCAGTGATGCGGAAGCCTATGCATTGATGCCACCTGGAGAAGATGAATTCTCTTCAGACGAAGAACCACTTGCGTGGGAAGCGGAAGGCTGGGAGGAATTCTATTGAGGCGGGGCGAAATTCGTTGGTACACATTTCGCCTGCCGGACAAGAAGCGTCCGGTGCTCATTCTGACCCGTGGAGATATAATTGGCCGGGTTAACGAGTTGATTGTCGTTCCGGCGACACGAACTATCCGGGGCATTCCTAGCGAAGTATTCCTCGGGCCGAATGAGGGAATGCAGTCCCCCTGTGTATTGAATTTCGACCACGTGTCACTGGCGCAGCGAGGCCGACTGGGAAGTATGCTTTGCGAGTTGCCCGAAGCGAAATGGCCAGAAGTCCGATTGGCTCTTCTTTCTGCCTGCGGATTTTCAGCTTGACCAATTCCGTGTTCCGCTCCGGACTCATCCGGTACGCTCTCGAGCATTCATTGCCCTTTTGATCCCCAGCCGACACCCCATTGACCCGCCCCATCCTGTAGCGCTAGAGTAGTCCTCCGACACCATTTTAATGCCAATCAATCCGCCCGGAGGAGCTTTTCCATGCGTACGCTTTGCATAGCCTGTATCGCCCTCGCGATCTCCCTCGTCGCGCCCGCCCAGGATATGGAAGGCAGCCACGACCACCCCGCCGTCACGCGCTATCCCGGCTCCGTGATCCAGTGGTACACCTCAGAGAATCATCGGGCCTACAAAGTGCCGACCGGCCCCGCCACGGGCTATCGGCTCATCGGCGATTGTATCAACACGGAAGGCCGCCTCACCCGCATCTACTATGCGCTCGAAGGCGGAAAGCGGACCCACGGCGAGGTCTATCGCAACTACATGAAGGCCCTCCGCGAGGCCGGCTTCGAGATTCTCGCATCCGGACTGCATGAGAAGAACAGTCGTGGCCCCGAAGTGGGCACCCGCAACTGGCAGGAAATCTTCTTCTCCGCCAACCCCTGGGAGAATGACGGCGCCGCCAACAACATGCTGAGCGGCTCTTCCACGGCGGGAGGAAGCGGCTCCATCATCGCAAAGAAAGAGCGCGCGGACAATACGCTCTATGTCGCCGTGTCCGTTTATCATTTCAGCAACGACAATGTGAGCACGCTCGTCGATGTGCTGGAAACCGGCGAGGCGGAGACCGGCCTCATCGTGGCGGATGCCGCGGCCATCGGCAAGGGCATCAAAGAGTTTGGTCGCGTCGTGCTGGACGGCATCCTCTTCGATACGGGCAAGGCCACGTTGAAAGCGGAGTCGGCGGCGGCCTTGAAGGAGATTTCGGCATACTTGAAGGCCCACCCGGAGCGGCAGTTTTATGTCGTGGGCCACACGGATTCCGAGGGCACGCTGGAAGACAATCAGACCCTCTCTGTGAATCGCGCGAAGGCCGTCGTGGAGGCGCTGGTGAAGAACTACGGCATTGAACCCGAGCGCCTGGAGGGCCACGGTGTGGGGCCCCTGGTTCCCGTGTTTACCAATGCCACCGAAGGCGGCCGCGAGCAGAATCGTCGCGTGGAACTGGTGGAACGTTGAGTGGTGAGGCAACAGGGGGTTGGACATTCCTGTCCGACACACGGCACACTTCAGACCTGAGCGGTACGACGCTTGTGCAGCGCGCATCGAGTAAATCCAGAAGTGTCACGCTTGGCGGAGGCCAGTTTTCCGAGTAAAATCGAAGGGCGCTATAGAACATACAGCCCGCTTTGTGTCGGACAAGAATGTCCAACCTCCTTTGGCTCCGCGAGCGATAGGCATAATCCCATCAAGGCAGAAAGTAACCCATGAAAAAGATACTCATTGCATACACCCTGGCCGTGCTCTTCATTTCTGCCGCCCATGCGGAGGAACTGGTTTCGCTACTCCACGACGATTTCACCGCCTATCCCGCCGGCGCCTTTTCCTCCGAAGTGGGCGCGCACCTGGAATATCACTATCTCCCCGAGGCCGCCGCGAAGGGCAACTGGGCCGTGTCCACCTTTCGCTCCAGCATCCCCAACCAGCGCGCGTGGCGCATCGTGGAGGTGGGCGGCAAGCGCGCCATGCACCAGACCTACAAGAACTCCTTCAAGCAGAGCCACCCCATGCTGGTGACGGGCGACATCGCCTGGGGCGATTACAGTGTCGCGGTGGAGATGGCGCCCCAGACCACGGAGAAGATCGCGGGGGTCGCTTTTCGTTATCAAAACGACCGGTGCTACTACTTCGCGGGTGTTAAGGACGACAAGGCCATCCTCATGCGCGCGAACCACGAGGTGGCGGTGCACCAGTTGGATGAACAGATCCTGGCGGAGGCCCCGTTGAAGCGCGAAGCGGGCGAAACCATCCCTGTGGTTGTTTTCGCGGAGGGCAACCGCATTCGGGCCACCATTAAGGGAGTTGACCTGGCCGCGGAGGATGACACCTACAAGACCGGCAAAGTCGCCATCCTCTCCGACAATCCGACGCTCTTCCACGCCGTGGACGTGAAAGCCTCCGACGCCGAGGCCGCGCGGATTAAAGAAGCCATCGCCGCCCGCGAAGCGGAAGAAAAGGCGCTGCAGGATGCGAACCCGTCCCTTCAATTCGTGAAGAAGATCGACCTGAAAGATTTCGGCATGGCGCGCAGTATCCGCTTCGGCGATCTCGACGGGGACGCCACACCCGACTTTCTCCTGGGCCAGATCGTTCACCACGGCCCGAAAGATCGCAACAGCGAATTGAGCTGTCTCACGGCCATGACCTTCGAGGGCAAGCAACTCTGGCAGGTGGGCGAGCCGGACCCCTGGAAAAACACCCTGACCAACGACGTGGCCTTCCAGATCCACGATCTCGACGGCGACGGAAAGAATGAAGTTATCTATGTCATGAACATGGAGATCATCGTGGCCGATGGCGCCACCGGCGAAACGAAATACAAAGCGCTCACACCCGACACGCCTGAAAATACAAAGGCGGAGCACGCCAAATTTCCGCGCATCCTCGGCGACAGCCTCTACTTCTGCGACTTGCGCGGCACCGGGCGCGATGCGGACATCATCATCAAGGATCGCTACCTCAGCTTCTGGGCGCTGAACGACAAGTTGGAAGTCCTATGGAGCGCCCAGTGCAACACGGGCCACTACCCCTACGCCTACGACGTGGACGGCGACGGAAAAGACGAGCTCCAGATGGGCTACACCCTCTTCAACAGCGACGGCTCCGTGCGCTGGACCGTGGAGGACAAAATCACGGACCACGCCGACGGCGTCGCCATTCTCCCCTTCCTCCCCGGCGGCGAGCCGCGTCTGCTCTGCGCCGCAAGCGACGAGGGCATGTTCTTCGCCGACATGAAGGGCAACATCACCGAACACTACTTCCTCGGCCATGTGCAGAACCCCGCCATTGCCGATTTTCGCCCCGATCTGCCTGGCCTCGAAGCCGTGTCGATCAACTTCTGGGGCAATCAGGGTATTGTGAACTACTTTGACGCGCACAATCAGCGCATTCACGAGTTCGAGCCCGCCCAGCATGGCAGCATGTGCCTCCCCATCAACTGGACGGGCGAACCCGGCGAGTTCTGGATCCTCTCGGCCAACGTGGAAGAGGGCGGCATGTACGACGGCTGGGGCCGCCGCGTCGTGCGCTTTCCCGCCGATGGTCACCCGGATATGTGCAACGCGGTCCTCAACATCATGGGCGATGAACGGGAAGAAGTGGTCGTCTGGGATCCCGCCGAGTTGTGGGTCTACACCCAGAGCGACAGCCCGAAAAAGCTGGCTTTCATCTCGGACAAGAACCCGCTTTACAACTACTCGAATTACCAGACCACGGTGTCGATTCCGAGATAGTGAATCCCGCACTCCACAAACTCATCCGGGCTACGCCTTCTCTTTTCGGGTTCATCCGGTTAAAGCGTACATACCGTCAGGGAGAGCGCAGGATTCCAGGACTGAAACTTTTGACCACGAATGGACACGAATTTACACGAATAAGGCGGACCATTGACGCGGTTCGAGGCCGCGTGAAATATTGTGGACTCACGCGTGGTTCGAGAGAAGGCGGAAAGGAATCTAACCTCAAAGCACTCAAATAGAACGATCATAAGTCCTCTTTTGCGCCGATTGAGTTCTTTGAGGTTGACGTACCTCTTTATTTCTTGGAGATCCGATTGCGATCCTGAGAAGACGTCCATTTCATGAGTTGAATCCCGGTTTCCTATTCGTGTGGATTCGTGTCCATTCGTGGTTCAGATCTTCCGAATACAGCAAGCAACGTATCGATGAATCTGCCGGTAACGCCGAAATGTACGCTCGAACCGGATGAGCCTCTTTTCCTAACCGGAATCACAGCGCGGCCACTTACTCAACCGGCTCAAAGAGCAGCAATTCCGAATCCGCCATGGCGGGCAGGCGCACGGGTATGCCCTCGTGCATCAACTGGCTTCCCGATAATTCCGCCGTGGTGCCGTCGCGATCAAAACCCACGCGATAGGTCGCGCCGGGGTCGAGTCCCCGCGCGCGGAACTGAAAGCTTTCCGGCCCCTCCGGTGCGATGCGCACGAAGGTGGCCCAGCCCCGGGATCGATCCGGCGCGGCGAACTCCAGCGCAAACCAAGCGCCATCGTCCACGCTTGCCGTGTCGGTAATGGGTGCGTGGTGGAAGACCAGCGCATCCTTTAACACCGGGCGCACCAGGCGCTGATAGATCGCTGCATAATGGAGAAACTTGTCCCGCCGCTGCGGGGTCAATTCGTCCACGTTGCGCGCCACCATACCGGTAAAGATTTGGGGCGTGCAGAGGGTATAGGAAAGTCGCAGGGCCGTGTCGAAGTTCTCCGGATAACCGGGACTCAGGTGCCCGTTCGCTCCGAAGAGCCCCACGATGGCCTCGGGCGGGAAGGCCAGGAGCTGGCCCGCAAAGCTCATGGGCATGCGGGGCAGCCAGTTGCCGTCGGTGAGGTACAACTGGTGGAAGACTTCCGAAAGGCCCATATCGTTGCGCGCGCCGCCGCCCGCCGCCTGCTGCAGAATGAGGTCGGGATACGCGGCGCGGAGCTCGTTGAATATCCGATAGAAATTCTCGTAATAGCGCCAGTAGTTGTTCTCGGGCAGGCCCTGTTGCACCGTATGGATGCTGTTCCACACCACTTCCGGGTTGTAGTCGATCCGAAGCAGATCGAGTTCGTATTGCTCGATCAATCGCACACACTCGCTCGTTACCCACGCGGCACATTCCGGGATGCCCAGATTGAATTGATCTTTCGGACCGAGCCACGCGGGGTGCTCCCGGGCCATGCGGCTCTCGCGCACGTTGCCTCGACCGCCTTCGGGTTCGATGTACAGCCCGAAGCCCATGCCGAGTTCCCTTGCCCGCTTCACCAGCGGCTCCAGGCCATTGGGGAAACGCTCGGGTGAAGGCACCCAGTCTCCCGTAATGTCCCACCAGTAGGCATCGAGAATAAAGAGCTCGACGCCTGTTTCGTGGGCCAGCTCGATGCTCGCCAGGGCCCCGGCTTCGTCCAGCGGCATGTAATAGCCAAAATCGCCCGGCAACACAAACTGGATCCGGTCCGCGCCCGCGGGGGGCCGGGGTATGGCCGACTGGCGCAGGTGGCTGTGCATGGCCTGGACCGCTTCGTTCAGATCGCCGCTCAGGTGCCCCAGATGGATCGCGGGCGAAGTCACCGTTTCACCCGGCGCGATAATCCGGGCGGGCGCTTCGGCATAGGGACCAAACTCAAACGTGGTGATCCCGCGCAGGTCGTTCACAAACTGAAGCCGCCAGTTCGCGGGCCAGGAGAGGTGAGCGATGAACATCTCCCCCGTCGTTGCTCCGCGCAGCACGAAAAATGGCGCATCGTGCCCCTGCCCTTTCAGGCTGAAATACTGCGAATCCCACCTCGGCAGCGGTTGCCATTGAAACCAGCCCTCTTTGCCGTGGTTGTCCGCCGTGAAGCGCCCGAGCTCAAACTGTTCCCCGCGCGAAAGACGCCCGGCCCAGGGCGACACCCAGGAAAGGGGCTGGGCCGCATCGGACTCGTTTGTGATGCGCAGCCAGCGCCTCATCACCGGGGTACCGTCCAATGCCGTGTGTACATCGACACGGAGGCGCATCCCGGCGTGGCGCAGCGACAAGACCCCCTCAACCGAACCGTTGTTCCCCTTGGTCTGGGAAAACCCCGCATAGGCCCAACCCGTGTCCAGGCGTTGGTAGCCAATGTCCAGCGCAAAGGCCGGGCTCTCCCAAACCTCATTGGACATATTGAGCCGTCCGTCGCCCGAGCGAAAGTCGACATTCAGGCGTCCGTCGCGAAGGGTTTCCACGTAGAGCATCTCACCGGCCGTATAACGCAGGCTGGGCCCGGCGTCATCGTCTATCCGGATCTCGGCACGCTCGCCCGACACGGCGACGACGCCCGACACAAAAAACAGCGAAATCAGCCAAATAAATCGAAAAAAGGAACACGGATGCATGGATGGAACTCCTCTCTCGCTTCGTACTCCCGGAAAAATCCGCGGATTCGCCCGGTCGAATTCTAGTCGCCCACCGCCGGAACCGTCAATGCTGAAAAAGCGCTCGTGGCCGCTCCTGCGGGCCCGCCGCGGGGCCAGTGCGCGCGTCCGGCTTGCGCTTCGCGCCCCCTATCTGCTTCAATAGAAGGCCAGTGCGTCACGCGGCTCCCTTCTCGAACCGCGACGCTGGTTCTCACCAGCAATGGTCTTATCAGGACCGGATTTCAGCAGATTCCGGACAGAGCTGTACAATCACCATGGAAAAACTTATCCCCCACATGCGACACCGCCTCATCTCCGGCATTGTCGTCCTTATTCCCGCAGTCATCAGCTTCATGGTGTTGAAGCTCGTTTACAACCTTACCGTCGGTATCGTTACCAACGCCGTACGCCCCCTCTTCCCGGGTATGCCAACGTCCGGCGTCGTGCTCATCTCCGTATTGACGCTCATACTCCTCCTCTACGTCGTCGGCGTCCTGGCAACCAACATGCTCGGCCGCCAGTTGATCCACTTCGTGGAGCGCCTCATCGCCCGTGTCCCCCTCATCGATTCCATCTATTCCACGGCAAAGCAAATCGTGGAAATGTTCCGCACCCAGCCCGGCGTCTCCCGGCGAACCGTGGTCATCGTGCCTTTCCCCCACCCGGAAACCCGGGCCATGGGCTTCAAAACCGGCGAGATTGTCGTGGAAGGCGGGCGCAGGATGGCCACCGTTTTCATCCCCACCACGCCCAATCCGACCACCGGCTTCCTCCAGGTTTTTCCCGTGGACGTCGTCCACGAACTCGATGTCGACGCCGATGAAGCCGTTCAGTTCATCATGTCCGGTGGCATCCTGAAGCCACCCGGTCTGGCCGAGAGCATCGACCTGTAGCCGCCCTTGAGGCGGTCGCCTCCCGGCGGCTATAGTGAAACGGCGCAAGCGCGGTATCGTGCCCGTCGCTAAACCCTGGCAAGGCGTCTCCACCATGTTAAGATTCCTCCTCCTCCCTGTCGCAATCGCAATCCTGTCGCTCGCCGGAATTGCGGGGGCGCCCGCCGAGTCCCTCCTTCCCGCTTTTCCCGGCGCCGAAGGCTTCGGCGCGGCAACGCAAGGCGGACGTGGCGGCAAGATCCATTTCGTCACCACCCTCGATGACTACATCCCCGGCCAGGAGGCACCCATCCCCGGCAGCCTCCGCGCTGCGGTGGACGCAGAGGGACCTCGCTATGTCATGTTCCGCGTCGCGGGCACCATCTCCCTGAAGGCCGACCTCTGGATTCAGAAGCCCTTCATTACCATTGCAGGCCAGTCTGCGCCGGGCGGTGGAATCGCTATCCGCGACTACCAGGTCGTCATCGCCACAAACGATGTGATCCTTCGCCACCTCCGGATTCGCTCGGGCGACCGCACGAAAAAAGAGCAAATGTCCGTCGGCATCTTCGGCGGCAGCAACAGCATCATCGATCACTGTTCCATGTCCTGGGCCATCGACGAGGTCATGAGCGCCTTCGGGGCCCACAACCTCACCGTGCAATGGAGCACCATCGCCGAGGGGCTCTCGCGCTCCTTCCACCCCAAGGGCGAACACAGCAAGGGCTCCATCCTCGATGGAACGGGCGGCTTCACGGTCCACCATTGCATCTACGCCCACAACGCGGCCCGCAACGCCCGGGTCAACACCATCGTCCTCGATTTCCGCAATAACATCGTCTACAACTGGGGCTAT
The DNA here is from genome assembly GCA_016791475.1 of Candidatus Hydrogenedentota bacterium. Taxonomy (NCBI): domain Bacteria; kingdom Pseudomonadati; phylum Candidatus Hydrogenedentota; species Candidatus Hydrogenedentota bacterium. Next base: position 20,961 of record JAEUWI010000007.1, on the reverse strand, counting down.
CGCGGCGGCTACACCACCGCCGGCCCCGCCTTCATCAACTACGTCAACAACTACTTCAAGGCAGGGCCAGACACCGGTAAGGGCGTGCGCACCCGCGTCTTCGAACCGGGCGACGACACGCCCCGCTTCTACTTCTCGGGCAACGTGCTCGCCGACGGCCCGGATCAGACCGGGAACAACCAGCTCCTGATCCGGACGCCCAAGAACGCGGACAAGGACGCCTTTGCGAAGCTCGTGTTCGTGAACGAAGCCTTCGCCGCGCCGGACGTCGCCACGGATACCGCGGAAGTGGCGATGGAGCGGGTCCTCGCGGAATCCGGGGCCACCCTGCCCCTGCGCGACAGCACCGACGCCCGCCTGATGAAGGAAATCCGCACCGGTACGGGCCGCATCATCGACTCGCCGATAGACGTGGGCGGCTGGCCCGAACTTGCCGCCGGCGAAGCAGCCCCGGACACAGACAACGACGGCCTTCCCGATACCTGGGAAGCACAACACGAGATTGCGGAGGCCCTCGCGGACACCGATGGCGATGGCTACCCGAACATTGAGGAATTCCTAAACGCCACCGATCCGAACAAGGCCGAAGGGGCCGCGCTGCTCGACGGCGAGCGATTTCGCAAGCTCCAGCAGGAAGCCATTGATCGCTGCGCGGAAGCCGGGCGCGCCTTCAAGGAGCGCAACGAAGCCCTGGCGAAGGAGCGCGAAGCCCAGCGCGACGCGACCCTCGCCGCGATGGAGATCACCCTCACTCCGCGCGAGGGTGGGCGCCCCGGCGGCCAGATCATCGATCTAGGCGGAGAGGCCACCATCGTGATGGAGCCCATCCCGGCGGGAAGCTTCCTCATGGGCTCGCCCGAAAGTGAAGGCGGGGCGACCGATGAACATCCCCAGCAGCCCGTGACCATCAGCCGCGATTTCCACATGTCGGCCACCATGATTACCAACCGGCAATTCAACGCGGTCATGGGCCCAACAGAACGTCGTTCCCAGGCCGAAGAAGAGGACTTCCCCGCGGAAGAAGTGAACTGGTTCGACGCCATGGAGTTCTGCGAGCGCCTGGGCAGAAAACTCGACCGCACCTTTCGCCTGCCCACCGAGGCGGAATGGGAGTACGCCTGCCGCGCGGGCACCACGACCGCTTTCTACACCGGCGACACGATCACCACGGACCAGGCCAACTTCGACGGACAGGAGGCCACGCGCTACAACCCGGCCGGGATCTATCGCGGCGACATCATCGCCGTCGCCACCTTCCCGCCCAATCCCTGGGGACTCTACGACATGCACGGCAATCAGTCCCAGTACTGCCTCGACAACGTGGGCCGCGTCTACACCACGGAGCCCGTCACCGACCCCATGGGCCCCGAAGGAAACGGCGCAAAAGTCATGCGCGGCGGACGGGCCAAGAGCAAAGCCGAATTCATCCGCTCCGCCGCCCGCTACGGCTACGCCCCCGACATCGGCTACTGCTTCCGTATTGTCTTAGCCTCAGCGCCCCAAGCCCCCCTAGACCCATAAGACCCATAAGACCCATAAACTACCCGGAAAGTCCTATGCGCGTGACACTCCATTTGGCTGTTTTGGCCCTGTTTTCCATCACCGTGCCGTCCCCAGCCGCCGAGCCCCTGAAGGCCGTCCAGATCACCCATGGCCCGCAGCACCACTTCTTCGGCTACATCGGCCACGTGGGCAACACCCCGTGGAACGGCGACGGTCGCTACCTCGTCGCCCTCCGGACCACCTTTCAAGATCACATGCCCGCGCCCGACGAGGCCGCCGATGTCGTCCTCCTTGACGCCCACGACAACTACAGCGTCACGAAGATCGAAGAGACCCGCGCCTGGAACTTCCAGCAAGGCACCATGTTCTACTGGAACCCCGAAGCGCCCGACACCCAGCTCTTCTTCAACGACCGCGATACGGAAACCAACCACGTCTTCACTGTGCTCTACGACATCGCGGAGAGAAGGCGCATCCGCGAGTTTCGCTTTGACGACACGCCCTTTGCCAATGGCGGCGTAGCACAGAAGGGCGGCTTCTTCCTTGGGCTGAACTATGCCCGCCTCGCCTGGCTGCGGCCCGTCACGGGCTATCCGGATGCCTTTGACTGGACGGCGGGTGTGCTACACCCAAAGGACGACGGACTCTTCAAAGTAGACATCCAAACCGGCGAGAAGTCGCTGCTGGTCTCCTTCCACCAACTCGCCGAAGCGCTGCGCCCCACGCGACCCGATGTAAAGCGCAAGGCCCTCTTCATCAATCACACACTGAACAACCGCGAGGGTGACCGGGTCTACTTCTATGCACGGGGCGACTTCGAAGTGAAAGGCGAGCGGATCGACGTGCCCTTCACCATCAACACCGACGGCACCGGCCTCACCCTGCACGAAACGCACATAGGCGGCCACCCGGAATGGGCCGAGGAACACACGGTCATCGGAAGCTTCGACGGGAAGCAGGTGCTATACGATACAGATACGAAGTCCGTCGCAGGTCAACTTGGCGACCCGGGCATATTCCCCAAACCCGGCGGCGATGTGGCCCTGTCCCCCAGCGGCGAATGGCTCGTCAATGGCGCCCGCTCCGGCCCAGGCAACACCTACGTCTTTCTCAATCGCAAGGATGGCCGCGTGCTTCGCTCGGGAGTCTGCCCCATAGACAACTGGACCGAAGGCCCCCTCCGCATCGATCCCGCGCCCACCTGGAACCGCGAAAACAACGCCATCGCCTTCCCCGCTCTCGCAGACGACGCGGCGCGGACGCGACAAATTTTCTTTATGGCTCCAGGCTGATTCCTGCCGCAAAATCTTCACATCGCCAGCACCAGATCCAGCTCTTTCGCGCCCTTCCAACCCAGTTCCGCATTCGGAAGGCCCGTCGCGCTCACGATCAGCTCCGTCGTCAGATAGCCATCGTAACCCACCGCACGCAGGGCCGCCATCACCGCCGGCCAGTTGGTCGTGCTGTCGAAGAGGCTTTCCGTGAAATCGCTCATGGTGCCGCCGCCCTGGGGCTGCTCGCGAAAGCCCTTGACGTGTACCCGCGTAATCCGGTCGCCCAGGATCTCAATCCAGTGCTCGGGATAGCCGCTCGCACCCACGTTTCCCACATCGAAATAGCACTTCACCCAGGGCGAGTCGAAGGCGTCCACAAAGCTCCTGAATTCAAAGGGCCCGGTGAGAAACTTCGCCCAAACATTTTCCAGCGCCATAACGATGCCGTGCCGCTTTGCCACGGGGATCAATCGCCGGATCGAGTCCTGCGCCTGTTCCCAGGCCCTGGCCGCCGGCACTACAGGCCGCGCCGGGTTCCACGGCACATAGACCGAGCCCGGCAGCACCAGAACCGTGTCCGTGCCCAGCGCTTCCGCCGCCGCAATATACGACTCGGTAAAGGCGATGGCGGCCTCCCGCTCGGCCTCGTCTTCCGCCGAGAGCGACTTCGTCCAGTAGTTGCCAGAACAGAGGGAGGTAACCCCGATCCCGATTTCCGCCAGCGCCGCGCGAATCGCCGTCAGCGACTCGGGTGTGGACTCCGGCGCCAGTTCGCCCTCGCCATAGCAAAGCTCGATGGCGTCATAGCCCATTTCACGGGCGAGCCGCGCCGCATTCACCACCGGCACTGCGCCGTCGAATCCGCCCAAAGTCCAGTAACTGATGCTCTTCTTCATGCCGTTCCTTCCAGGTTGTGCCCGCCAGAGAAACCATTCTACGCGCAAACAACCATCGCCACCAACCCAAGGGCAAGGCTCTCCGCCTGATGCAGGCCCTACCCAGGTCCCGCCCAAGACCTTTAAGTCTCTTCTGTCCTTTAAATCCTTCAAACCATTGACAAGCCCTGAGCCCCCGCTATACCCTGTCCATTCGACAATCCGCAACAAACCTCCGGCAGTTACAAGGAAATTCACCATGCTCGACATCCTCCTCTGCGGTCTTCTCGCCCTCGGCGCACCCGCCGAAAAGCCCGCCGCCCCGGCGCCCGTCAAACTCATCTTCGACACCGACATGGGCAACGACGTGGACGACGCCCTCGCACTTGGCGTAATCCATGCCCTCCAGTCGCGGGGCGAATGCGAACTGCTCGCGGTTACCGTCACCAAAGACGAAGCCCTGGCCGCGCCCTACATCGACGCCGTCAACACCTTCTATGGCCGGCCCGATATCCCCATTGGGGTCGTGAAGGAGGGCGCCACGAAACAGCCGAGCAAATACACGTTTATCGTGAAGGAGGAAGTCGACGGCAAGTTGAAATATCCCCACGATCTGCTCGACGGCAAAGATGCGCCTGAGGCCACCATGCTCCTGCGCCGCATCCTCGCGGAACAGCCGGACAACTCCGTCGTCATTGCGCAGGTGGGTTTCTCCACCAACCTCGCTCGTCTCCTCGCTTCGGAAGGCGACGATTACTCGCCCATGGACGGCATGGAACTCGCCAAACGCAAGGTGAAGTTCATCTCCATCATGGCCGGCGCTTTCAAGCCCTTTAACGGCCAGCCCCACCCCGAATACAACGTGGTGGAAGACATCCCCTCGGCGCAAAAGCTTGCGGAAGAGTGGCCCACGCCCATTATCGTCAGCGGCTTTGAGATCGGAATCGAGACGGCGCTCTACAAGGAGAGCCTCATGTTTGATTACAACTACGAAAAGGACCACATCCTCGACGTGTCCTACCGCACCTACCACGGCCAGTACACCGACCAGCCCTCCTGGGATCTCACCAGCGTGCTCTACGCCGTCCGCCCCGAGCGCGGTTACTTCACCCTCTCCCCCAAGGGTGTCGTCAGCTTTGACGACAAGGGCTTCACGAGCTTTGAAGAAACCGGCGAAGGCGCCCACCGGCACCTCATCGCCAGCCCCGGCCAGGCCGAGCGGGTGAAGGAAGTCCTGGCCACATTGGCGAGCCAGCCGGGGACGAAGTGAGAATCGCGGGCGAGGGGCCGGAGCGCGGTGTGCTGCCGCAACTCAGGCCCCTCTCCACTGCCCTGGGCTATTGAACAGGCTTTTGCTTCTTCATTCCCTGAACCTTTTTCTCTCCCGCGCCCCCATTGCCCGATTTGCCTGACCGTTGAGCCTTCCCAGCTTCTCCGGCGATTCGGCTCGCTCGACCCGACGGGGGTTTGGACGGGTCATACTGCGGATTCTTTTCGGGCAATCCTGCTCCCACGGCGCGAAGTCGACTTTCCAGGAGGGCGGCCAATTCGGAAGTCTTCTCCGGCATGCTCGCGGTTAGATTGTGCTGCTCGCTGATATCCGTTGTGAGGTTGTACAACTGAAGCTCGCCGGTTTCATAGAACTTGAGGAGTTTGAAGTCGCCGACACGTATGGCCGACTGTGGCGTGTTGCTTCCCTGATAGTGAGGGAAGTGGAAAAGCAGTCCAGGCAGTGGCCGCGAAACTTCGCCGGTTCCGTCGGCAAAGAGCGGTGCGATATTGCCCCCCTCCAGGCCGACGGGAAGCGCCCCCTCCACCCCGGCGAGGCTGCAAAGCGTGGGCAACAGGTCATAACCCACAATGGGCACATGGCACCACGAGTTGGCGGGAATGCCGGGACCGCGAATGATGAAGGGCACCCGTATTCCGCCCTCCGCCAGCGCGCCCTTGCCGCCGCTCAGTCCTCCTCGAGCCCCTTTGCCACCACCGCCCGACCCGTTGTCCGACATGTAGATGACGTAGGTCTGGTCCGCGACACCCAGCGTTTCGACCGTGGCAAGCACCTGCCCGACGCCGCTGTCCAGGTTCTCGGTGATAGCCGCACGGGTTATCACACGCTCTGTCGCATTGGGCATCTTCGCCCGGTACTTCTCTATGGTGGACTTCAGGGCGTTCTCGGAATAGTGGAGCGCATTATAGGAAAGCTGGATGTAGAAGGGACGACCCGCCGCGACGTTCTTTTCCATGAATTGGCAAGCACGCGTCGACATGCCGAAGATATCCACGGGATTGGGATCCACAAAGGGTGCGGCATCCTCATTTCCCGTGTCGCCGTCATGCTCGTCGTAGCAAAAATTTCCCGGCCCGCCCCCGCTGAGATGCCACTTTCCGTAGTGGGCCGTCCCATAGCCCGCAGACTTCAACAGGTTTCCTATGGTCACGCTCTCGGGCGCTATCGAGCGATGCTGAGAAGGCGGTACCAGGGGATAGCCATCGGCCGCGGTCATGGACGGGGCCGCCTGGGTCCAGTGAACCTGCGCGGGACTCTTGCCCGTCTGGATGCTGATGCGCGTCGGCGAACAGACCGGGGCCGGGGCGTAGGCATTGGAGAAGCGCATGGCCTGCGCGGCAAGACGCTCAAGATTGGGCGTCTCGCAGACCGGACTTTTCGATGCGGCAACCTCAGGATGCATGGAAACCGACAACCCATCCCAACCCTGATCGTCAGAGAGGATCAGGATGAAGTTGGGGCGCTTCGCCATGCCTGACTCTTTCGCCGACGCGCAGGAGACGAACAGTACGGAAGCTGCCAGGAATACGCTGGCTGTAAGCACGCGGAATGCTTCTTGAAAATTGGTTCGTTTCATGATGCTCTATTCTCCCGACCGGCTGCGGTCTTCCGCGCCATTCTGGTTGTTTCGCCGACCCTTCGACTCTTGTCCGGCTCCACGCTGCGACGCCTTCAATTCGGTGGCGGAAGCTATTCCGTCGCCGTCGCTGTCCATTCGGTCAAACATCCGCGTGGCCACCGCCAGGAGTTCATCCCGGGTGAGTCCGGCGTCCCCGTTTTGATTGACCTCTTTCGCGTGGCCTTTAATGAAACCTCCCATGGCGGAGCGAACACTGGACTGTTTGGCGAGTTCGTCGGAACTGAGCGAGTCATCTTTGTTCCCGTCGTAGCCGTCAAACGCGCGGTTGGCTTCCAGCGTCACCTCAGCGCGCGAGATAGCGCCGTCCTGATCAGTGTCGAGTTCGGCCGCGTGGGCCAGAATCCACGGTTGGCGCGGCTCGCCATCACCCGATGGGGCAGGCCCGCGGGAGCCTTCGCGCGGGGACGACGCAGAACCGCCACCCTCAACAACAGGGCCACCACCTCGGTTGCCCCCTCCTTTATTGCCGCCTCCCTTGTTGCCACCACCCCTTTTCCCGCCTTCCTTATTGCCGCCTCCATCGCCACCACCCCCTTTACCACCGCGGCCCTCGGATGCCGGTGGATAAGACTCGCTTGTCGAAGTCCCATCGGCGCCCGTAAAGGTGAACCGTGCGCCATCATTTCCAACGGTGTAGGCAATGGAACCTGTCGCCCCCGCCACATCATAGGTGAGACGATAGCTTCCATCGGCGACTTTCTCGAATTCTGTAATGCGCGCGCCCTGCAACGGTTGCGTGTAGGGCCGGACACCCAATGCCCGTGGCCGATTCTCCAGATCGACCACGCCGCGGTAACTGATATTCAGATAGGGGAAGGCCGTCGTACTGTAGTAGCTGTAATTTCCCGCCCCGTCAAGATGCCCGTGATTCTCATCCAGGGTTACCACGGGTCGACCTTGCTCCTCCTTCGCCACTACGATCGGATAGCCGTCAAGGGAGTAGGCCACCGGATTCCCTTCGCCCACAATTTTTTCCAAGTGACGCGGTGCAATATGGTAGTGATAATCATCCGCGCGACCCGAGTGTCCGCCATACTCATCGAGCTCGCCATTGGCGACGGTGTCGGTGCGGCCGTCCTGCTTGATTGGATGAAAGATTGGCACACCGTTTACCGCCACCGCGATCGCATTAAGGTATGGGGCCGGAGTGGACGAAGGAGCCACCTGCGGATTAATGGGTATACGAAAGGCGTTGTTGCCCCGGTAGGCCTGCGGAAGCGGCACCTGCTGATTCCAAGCGCGGATCCCCACCATCATGGGGTGATCCGGCATGCCGTCGGACTCAACGACCAGGTGGGTATCGTTCCAGGTAACGGAAACATGCGGCACAAAAGGCTCAAAGTAGCGCACGGGCACCGGTACTTTTCCTTCTCCGGCGGACGCTGGGGCAGACTGACCCGGCGCGTCGGCGGGTGCGGCAAGCGTCATGTTGAGCGCGTGAATACGGGCGACGCGCTGCACCACCCAGCTTCTATCGTTGTCACTGAGCTCTTCCATCCCTACGCGCACCATACTGTCGTCGGGTTTCCGCAACAACACGGTCCCATTTCGTTCCAGCACAAAGGCAGCATCCCACTGATGGGCCCCAACCGAATCAGACCACTGCCGATAGTCTGAACTGGACTCCCCATGGCCCGCATGGGCGAATACGGTGGACACCGGAAGCAACGCAAGCGCGTACAGCAATACAAGAATAGTTCGGCTCTTCATTTCTCTCTCCAGTCGCGTCAGTCGGCCTTAGCCCTGACGCCGTTTTCCGTTTGCGCCGGGGGCGTTCATGGGCAAATCATTGATCCCGCTGAAATCTGGCCGGGCCACACCATCAGGCGGCGCAGTCACAGTGCAGCGGAACAGCACCGTGTTGTCGATCTTCAAGTCCCGACCCCAGATGAATCGCGCCCCCGAAAAATCGTGCTCGAAGTAGGGCCCCTTTGGATCCACTTCGGCCTGGCTGTACTCGGTTGCGGCCTCCCAGGCGCTGTCGTCGAATTCCGGCAAGTACCAGCCTTCGGGAAGTGGCTCGTGCTCCGCCCTCGGCTGGGAGCCCTGGGCGCTCACAGGACCTCTGGAAACCACCCGGGTCTTCCATGAGACATTGGAAACGGTGCCGTCGCCCAGCTTGAGAATAAATCCGCCATCGCCCACGTTGGTGTTGGCGTACTCCATCCCTGTTTTCGAGTCCGCATTGTCGCAGGCCATCACCGCGATGGTCATGGGGTAGTCGGGAAGGACATCGACCGAAACGACATTGTGGGGCAGGAAGCGAATCGGATCCACGGCCACCAGCTCGCCGTTGATGTAGAGTTGAAACCAATTGTCTGCGTATACGGTTAGTTTGACCGTGTCCTGTAGGGTTGGCTTCCGGGGTTTCGCTTCACGCGCGGGTTGAGCCGGTGCACGACACCCGAGGCATAGCGCCACGATCGAAAACACAACCATGAGTACCTGTCCACGTCGCTGTCTCATCGTCCTTATCCTTTCCATTCACTTTGCACCGCGGGCGGGAATCGTATATTCATAGGCCACCTCTGCGTTCGGTAACGCCCCACTGCCGCCCGCGCTCAGGGGCGTCCTCATAAACGCCACTGTGGCCGACTCGGGGCGAACTGAAACGCGCAGATAGCCCGAGCCCGTTTCAATGTCACCCGAGATGTAGCCGTACTCTGCCGCGCTCCGCGAACTACCCTGACCCTTGTGGCCGGGTTGCGGCAAGAGTTGATACACCACACCGTCGCGCTCCTGCTTCATAAAGAAGTGATCGTGCCCGTGAAACACGGCCGATACGCCTTGACTCAGCATCAGATCGTGAATGGGTTCCGACCAACCCGGACGCCTGGCGTCAAATGCTTCGCTTCCGTCCAGCTCGTGACCGCCCCACTCGAAAAAGTGTGAGGCCTCCGCTCCACCGCGCGCGTTCTTGTCCGCGCCGCCGACCAGATGGTGAATGAAGACAAACTTGTGCGCCGCCTTGCTCTGGGAAAGGGTCTGCACCAGCCAACCGTATTGCGCCTCGCCCAGGCTTCGATCCCAGAAGGCCGTCGGCCCACGATTGCTCGTGCCCGTATACCAAAAGGGATCGAGAACGACGAAAAGCGCATCGCCCCAGGTCCACGCGTAGTAGTTCTCCAGCATGCCCGCCTCTGCATGGGCTGCACTGTTACCGGTGTAGAAGCCGTCGGGTACCGGATTGGGAAAGTACTTCTTTCGCCTCCCATTGGACCAGACGCCCAGACTGTCCGGACCCGCCGCCAGTCGTCCTGATTCGCCGTCGTGATTCCCAAGCACCAGAAACAGCGGGGTGGCGTGGGCTACCTGGCCGAAGTAGTAACGCTGCGCCAGATATTGCCGGTGGGCGGATTCCCGATCCGGATGCTTGTCCGTCATAAACGTGTCGCCCAGGTCGATCAGAAAGTCCGCCTTTGCCTCCCGTTCGTTGTTCAAGGTCTCCAGATACACGGCAGGGTTGGTCGCCCCGTCCAGGTGCGAGTCCGCCTGAATCGCAAAGGTAAAGGCGCTTCCGGGGGCGCGCTGGGTGTGAAAACTCGAAACGGGGGGCGACGCAAGCAACTGGCCATTCTCACTGCGGGCCTCGAACTGGTAAAAGTACTGCCGATCCGGCATGAGACCATCCAGCACTATCGAGGCCGGCTCACCGGCGGTTAAAGCCTGAACTGGTGATTGCTGGTCCAGCTTCTCGGCGGTCAGGCCGAAGCGAATCTGGCCTGAGGCTCCGGCATAGACCAGCACGCTCGCTGTAACCCCTGTTGCGGTTGGTCGGCACAACACGATATCTGCGTCGTGGGCCGGCACTTCGGTGTGGAACGAAAAGGACTGGGGAGATGCGCCGCCGCTTTGCTGTCCCTGCCGACCCGCCCCCTTTTCCTTCGCGCGACGGGGTCCGGACTTCGGCAAATCCTGCCCCTGCACGCAGACTACCGCCACGCTGAAGGCAGCCAGAGCCAATACTGTTATACGGGTATACTTCACTTGGCAGAATCCTGTGCTCGTTGCGGCTTAGATGTGCGCGGGCGCCATGCCCTGTTGCCCCATCTAAACACCCGCATCGAGCGCAGGTTCCCCTCCCAGGATTACAATTTTGTAATGTGGAACCCGATAACCGGATCCCCGCTGGAACCCATCGGTCTTGTTGCAGCGCAACAATAAAAAAGGCCCCGAAGGGCCTTTTCAAAAAACGCTCTGTCGCCGATCCTCAGCAGATCCCGTTCCGATCGCAATACCGCTCCGAGACCAGCGCATCTTTCAAAACGCCGTTGCTGTCGCCGAAGGATTCTGTCTCCACGCCCATGGCACCGAGCATCGTGTGGTAGAGGTTGCACAGGGGCGTGTTCTTCGGGCTGGCCACGTGCTGGCCGGTCTCGAAAACGCCGCCCCCCTTGCCCGCCACGAGGATGGGCAGGTTGTTCGGGTCGTGGCGGTTGCCATCGGAAATGCTGGAGCCGAAGAGGATCATGCTGTTGTCCAACAGGTTGCCTTCGCCCTCGGGAATGGCCTTGAGCTTGTTGAGCAGGTAGGCGTACTGCCCGCAGTGCCAGCGGTTGATCTCGCTGTACTGCTTGATTTTTTCTTCCTTGTGCTCGTGGTGCGACATGTCGTGGTGGCCGCCGCTCACGCCGGGCACGAAGGAGAAATTTCGGCCCGACACGTCGTTGGCAAACATGAAGGACATGACCCGCGTGGAGTCGGTTTGGAAGGCGAGCACCATGAGGTCCATCATGATGCGTACGTGCTCTTCAAAGCTCGCGGGCACCACCGGCGATCCCGGCAGATCCGCCGGGGTATCGGGCTTCCAGTCTCGCGGATCGGGCTTCAACGCAAATGCGATCCGCTCTTCCACGGCGCGCACGGAATCCATATATTCGTCCAGCTTCACCTGATCATCCCGGCCGAGCTGGCCGCGCAGGCGCTTCGCATCCTCCAGCGCAAGATCGAGAAAGCTCTGGAAATCCGCATTCGCGACCACACCGCCACCGTCTTTGCTGCCGAAGAGACGCTCATAGGCGAAGCGGGGATTGATCTCCTTCGCCACGGGTTGAGTGGCCGAACGCCACGAGATGTAAGAGCCGTAGAGGCGCGTGAAACCCACGTTGCTGTCGATGCCGGAGATCACCGGGTCGATGCCCAGCTCCATGGAGGGCAGGGGCGTCAAATGACCCAGTTGCTGCGCGGCGAGCTGGTCCATGGAGATACCGCCGGCACTGATATTCTTGCCGGTGGTCTTGGCCACGGGTTCGCCCGTGAGAAAGTTTGCTGTCTTCGCATAGTGCCCGTCGCCCTGGCGGCTGTTGGCCTTGTCCAGACCGGAGAACACGTTAAAGTCCTTTTTCAACTCCGCCAGTGGCTCCAGTGAGTAGGGCATGGTGTAGTTGTGCCCGGACTCCTTGGGGATCCAGTTGTCCTGCCAGACACCGTTGGGGAAATAGAGGCAGGCCATGCGAACGGGCGCTTTGGCGGCCGCCGACGCCCGCGCGGGCATCATCAGGTCGAGGGCGGGCAGGGCCAAGGCCGCGCCCATGCCGCGCAACATCGTGCGCCGGGAGATCCGGTGATTCTTGATAATGTTCATGGTAAATCCCGTTGTTTCTTACTGCGAACTACTATAACCTCGGGCCTTTGCGGCATACAACCAGGTCTCACCGCGATGCACACGATGAAAACATTTCCAATTCCTACCTTTGCGGCTCTGCGTCTTTGCGTGAGAAATTTTCAATAGAATCACGCAAAGGCGCGAAGACGCAAAGGGCGCTCCAGGTTTTTCCCTCCACCACCCTTCCTCTATTTTCTTCGTGCTCTTCGTGTTCTTCGTGGTAACAAATCAACTCGTCCCGCTGCTGTACCGATGCCGGAACGGATAGCTCAATACAATCTGGTTGATCAGCGCGCCAGGCCGATACTCGTTCGCCCGCAACGCCTCCAAGACACAGCGAAGAATCCCGATTCACTTCTTGAAAAGATCGGAATGTCTTCCCATTCGCTCGAATATTAGCTTTGGTGGTTCCAATTTATAGATCAAGAGCCAATCCGACTCCATATGACATTCACGGCGTCCCGCATAGGCCCCGACCAGACGATGATCGCGATGGATCGGATCCAATGGTTGCTCGTCGAGTAAGGCGCTTGCAATGATTTTGAACTTTTCCAGATTCTTACCCTGTTTCCTTGCTCGCTTCACATCCTTCTCGAATTGGCGAGTATAAATCGGAGTCAACATCAGATACCCAGTCGCGCGAACATATCCTCCGCGTCGTCACATACGACGAGTTCGCGGCCCGCGTCCGTCGATTCGAAAACTCGCCGCGTCGCGGCATTGGGAATGGACACATCGAACGGGAGGCCGCCTCGCAATTCAACCTGACGGTAGAATATCGTGATGGCCTGTGTAGGATTCAGCCCAAGCTGATCGAGTATGGCTTCGGCATTTTCCTTCAACTCGGGCTCAATACGTGCCCGCACTACGGCGCTCTTGCTCATGCTATTTTCTCCGTGCTGAAACAATTGTAGCACAAACGGGACACATCCTGCTGCCGACCGATCAGATTTCTTCAATTCGTCCCGCTGCTGTATCGGTGCCGGAACGGATAGCTCAACACAATCTGGCTGATCAGTGCGCTGGGCTTGTAGTCATTCGCCCGCAGCGCCTCCATGCTGTCGTCCACCACGCAATTGTCGAAGCGGTTCAGTCCCCGGCCCAGGGCATAACCCAGCATCTTCCGCGTAAAGTTATTCGCGAAGGCGTCTTTCTGATTCAGCAGAATCGTCTTCAATTCCGCCGGTCCGTTAAAGGTCTCGCCGGTGGGTAACACGCCGGAGGCGTCGATGGGCTGGTCGGCCTGAGTCGCGCGCCAGCGTCCGATGGGGTCATAGTTTTCCAGGCCAAAGCCCAGCGGGTCCATCTTACTGTGGCATCCGGCGCACTCGGCGTTCTCGCGGTGCACTTCAAGCTGCTGGCGGAAGGTCAGTCCCGCCGTATTGTGGTCGTCTTCCGGCAGCGCGGGCACGTTGGGCGGCGGCGGCGGCACGTGGGCACCCAGTATCGTCTCCATCACCCACTTGCCTCGGAGCACCGGGCTCGTGCGGAGGGGGTGCGACGTCTGCATCAGCATGGCCCCCATGCCCAGCAGCCCGCCCCGGCTCGCATCGGCCAATTGCACGCGTTGGAGGGCCTCGCCCTCCACACCGGGGATCCCGTAGATAGCCGCCAGGTCCTTGTTCACATAGGCGTAGTCCGACTGGATCAACTCCAGCAGACTCCGGTCTTCGCGGATGATGCTGTTGAAGTAGGTGTAGGCTTCGGCGCGCATGGCCGACTGCAGGGCCGGCGTATACTCGGGGAAACGCTTCTCGTCGGGCTTCACCATCTCGCCCAATTGGGAAATGCCCATCCACTGCCCGCCGAATTGCTTGCCCAGCGCTTCGGCCTTCGGGTCCAGCAGCATCCGCTTCACCTGCGCCTGGATCTCGTTGGGATCCTGAAGCGCGCCCGAAGCGGCGGAGGCCAGGAGCGCGTCGTCCGGCATGCTGGACCACAGGAAATAGCTCAGGCGCGAGGCCAGCTCGTAGCCGCCCAGGGCATAGTTGCCCTTCTCTTCCGGGTGAGGCTCCGCGAGGAACATGAAATGGGGCGACACCAGCGCGGCCTTCATCGCCAGCTTGATCGACTTCTCATAGCTGTCGCCCCGGGCCTGGCCGCGGTCGAACATCTGCAACAAGCCTTCAAGCGACTCCGCAGGCGGTGGCTTGCGCCAGGCGCGGTAGGCAAAAGCCTCCAGCACCTGTTTCGCCGCGTCGCGCGCGGACAGGCTCCCCGAAGGTTGCACGGGAATCAATTTCGCCAAACGCTCCCCGGCTTCTTCCGCGCGCTCCGGCAGGGCCGTCTCCAGCGCCACATCCGCGCCCGCGAGGTATTTCTCCATCTGGATCGCCGAGAGGAAAAGCGCCGCGCCGTCGTTGTCGAAGCCCTCGCCGCCCGCGCCGTCCGCAGGAAATAAATGCGCCACGCTCAGCTCAACGCCCAGCAGATCGCGCAGGGTGTACTCATACTCCATCCGGTTCAGACGCCGGCTCATCACGTCGCCGCTGTACCACGCCACGGACTCTTCATTCGCCAGCAGATTACAGTCCGCCTCGTCGATCTGGAGTGTGCCGATCCACTTCGTCAGCAGCGCCCGCTCCTCATCGGTGGGCTGGTTCTCTTCCTTGCGCGGCGGCATTTCCTTGTTTTCGATCCGCATCCCCGCCCGCTGCCACAGCGCCAGCGAATCAATCGCCTGATCCCGCGTGGTGAAGCGATCCAGGTTTAGGTCGCCCTTCGTCACATCCGCATCGTGACACTCCGTGCAGTATTTCACCACCAGCGGACGAACCGCAGTCTCGAAAGGGATCTCATCCTCGGCCCGCGCGGCGACGGAAAGCAAAACAAGCCCCGAAAGGCCCAGCGAGGCCCCGGCAGACAAAACGTAATCGCTCAACTTCTTGATCACGGTCAATTCCCGTTCAGTTGCGCCCCCCGGCGGGCAACAGTAAGTTCCGCGCCGCGAGCCCGGAGGCTCTGGCGAGATTGTGGTTATCCCAATGGTTTGGATGCACAATTGTACCAGAAGGTTTCACCGGGCCCAATCTATTTCCGTAAATCCGCAGCGCCCTTGACAAAACCGACTAGTCAGTCTAAAATTACACCATGAGTCGTATTACCGCCAAAGACAAACTAATCGAGGCCGCCCTGGCACTCATCGCAGAGCAGGGCTTTCCCTCCACCACCGTGGACCAGATCTGCGAGCGCGCCGGTGTGAGCAAAGGCAGCTTCTACCACTATTTTGAATCCAAGGAAGATCTCGGGCTGGAGACGCTGCGGGTCTATTACGCCAACGGCACGGCGCTGTTGATGGACGGCGCCTTTGCCAGCGAGGCCGATCCCGCGAAGCGGGCCGATGGCTTTCTCACCCACACGGAGGCGCTTGCGGCGGATCACTGGAAGCAGGGCTGTCTGCTGGCCACCTTCGTGGTGGACATGGCCGAGTCCCATCCCCGGATTCGGGCGGAAGTGGTCCGGCTCTTCGATGACATCATCACCGGTCTGGCTCCGATGTTTCAGGCGCTGTTGCCGGTGTCTTGCCCGGTGACCCCGCTTCAGGTGGCCGAGCATTATATCGCCACCCTGGAGGGAAGTATCGTCCTGGCAAGGGCTTACAACGACCCCGAACGCATCCCGGCGGCCCTGCGCCAGTTTCGGACTTACCTGGATGGCCTGAAGTACGCATAAAAAATTTTACCTGTACACTAAACCAACTGGTCGGTTTAGAAGAACTACGTGTTGGGCAGAACACACCACAGTGAACGAAAGGAACAGCATCATGCAGACAACCATCGATTTGGAAAAACTTCATGCCCTGGCGGGCACCGTAATCAACGACGTGGGCGCCATTTCCAACGCGGCCCTGGTGGCGGCCGGGGAGCGCCTCGGCCTCTTCAAGGCCCTGGCGGAAGGACCCGCCACCTCGGAGGAACTCGCCGAGCGCACCGGGTGCGCCGAGCGCTACCTCCGCGAGTGGCTCTCGGCCCAGGCGGCCTCGGGCTATGTGACCTATGACCCCGCCACGACGCAGTTCTCCCTCTCCCCCGAGCAGGAAATGATCTTCGTGGACGAGGAAAGCCCGGTCTACCTCCTGGGGGGATTCACCACCTCCATCTCCGTGATCCGCGACGGTCACAAGCTGGACGCCGCCTTTCAGTCGGGCCAGGGCATCGACTGGGGCAACCACGACGGCTGTCTCTTCTGCGGCACGGCGAAATTTCTCCAGACCGGTTACCGCGCGAATCTGGTGGAGACCTGGCTGCCCGCGTTGGAGGGCGTGGTACCGAAATTGGAGGCGGGCGCCCGCGTGGCGGATGTGGGCTGCGGCTATGGCTACTCCACCGTCCTCATGGCAAAGGCCTACCCGGAGAGCAGCTTCTTCGGCTTTGACTACCACGAACCTTCCATCGTGGAAGCGCGCAAGCTCGCCAGCGAAGCGGGACTGAGCAACGTGCGCTTTGAGGTCGCCGCCGCAAAGGCCCTTTCCGGCGGACCCTACGACCTTATCGCCTATTTCGATTGCCTCCACGACATGGGCGATCCCGTGGGTGCCGTGGCCCACGCCCGCACGCAGCTCAAGGCCGACGGCACACTGCTCATCGTGGAGCCCTTTGCCCACGACCACCTGGAGCACAACCTGAACCCGGTAAGCCGCGCCTTCTACGCCGCCTCCACCGCCATCTGCACACCCTCCTCCCTCAGCCAGGAAGTGGGCCTCGCCCTCGGGGCCCAGGCGGGACAATCCAAACTCCGCGCGGTCCTCGCCGAAGGCGGCTACCGCAACGTGCGCCTCGCCGCCGAAAGCCCCTTCAACCTGGTGCTGGAAGCGAAAAACTAACCTAGCCCACGGGGCGGGCCCGGCTCGGCCCGCCCCAATATTCGCCCACGCCAACCAGCCTGAGGATCGACCGCGTCGCTGCAGGTTTTCTTCGCCCCCTGCCACCCTTTCTACGCCCCGACACAATAGTAGCTCTCCACTCTATCAGCTCTGTCTATTTCTGCGCCACCTCCTTCGCCGAATACTATTGACTAATCGGTGTGTCTGATCAATAATGACCGCGCACGACTATCTGGGCTTTTGTCTTCACTGCAGTGAGTCTCCCAAGACGGCGGCACTATCGCGCCAATACCATGGAGTTCGCCATGTCCTTCTCCAACCGCTTCGATGCAATGCGCGCCCCTGACCTCGTCTTTCTTCTTGTCGCGGCGCTGGCGCCAGTCCTCTCGGTGCTGCCCGCGGCGGCGGAGGACGTCTTCTGGACGGGTCCATCGAGCGGGGACTGGCTCACGGCGGGCAATTGGAGCAACAATCAGGTCCCCCAACCTTCGGACAATGTCACCATCAACGGCGCGCAGGTTACATTCGTTGGCGATTTCGCCATTGAAGGCTCACTCACGCTGAGCGGCAATGCGATTCTGACGATTTCTGGAAGCAGTTCCGTATTTGTGGCCAACGGTCCCACGATTATCGATGATTCCAGGCTCGTGGTATCGGACGATGGCCAGGCGACCTTTCCCAACGTCACCACGTACACACGGGGCCAGTGTGGTGACGATACCCTTTTCACGGCGGATGGAGCGAACTCGCTCCTGAGTCTCCCCAATCTGCAATCGATCAATCTTGCCGCGCCGGAGTGTTTTTCAATTCCCCTCCTGCAGGCCACGAACGGCGGGATGCTCAATCTACCCGCACTCGAAGGCTTTTCCATAGCCTCATCCAGCAAATTGAAGTTCAATCTTGCCGGAGGCGGCGAGATGGATCTTTCCGCGCTGGAAATCGCGAACAGCGCCGTCTTCCAGGTGGACGCGACTTCGTCGCTCGATCTGCCTGCCCTAGTGAGCGCCGCCAATGGCTCCATCGACGTGGCCGATGGCGGCGGACTTACCGCCGCCAATCTCGCCAGTATCGAAAACGTTACCATCTCTGCGACAAACATCAACGGAGACGTCGCGTTTAATGGCTTGAAAGCGATCCGATTTGTGGGGCTCACCCTGATCGAGGGAGGCACCTGGGATCTACCGGAATTGAACACCATGCTCAACGTCGCCGTGACCATTCAGGACGGCGGCACGCTGAACGTCCCCGCATTGAACAGCTACACCGTGGAAGGGGGTGCGGACGCCTTGCTGAGCATCACCGGCACGGGCGAAATGCTTGCGCCGATGCTGGTCGACATCGATAATTTGCGGATCGAGGTTCTGGACGGCGCCACACTTTCGCTTCCGCTGGTCACGAATTATGAATTCGCGGCGTGCGGCAGCCCCATTGTGTTCCTGTCGGACGGCGCCGGATCCTCTCTTGGCCTTTCTGGAATCGATACACTCACCCTCAATACGCCGAATTGCGCGGGTGAGCCATGGATCAAAGCTTCAATGGGCGGACAGATCGACCTGTCCGGCTTGACCTCTATAGTGGCTACAGGCGAAGACGATCATCTTAACATTGACCTCGAAACGAGTGGGGAAATGGATTTTTCTTCGCTGCAGACCGCCACGAACACCAATATCGAAATTGACGCGTCCATAACAATCGACTTCCCGGCGCTGGCGACGTTCTCCCACGGTCTTTTCGAAGTTCTCCCGGGTGGCGCCTTGACCGCCGACAACCTCCTGACGATGGACGCGGTCACCCTGAGTTCAAACAACGTCGGTGGCAGCGTTTCCTTCGATTCGCTGCAGACCATCTCGAATACCGCTCTTACACTCATGGAAGCGGATGATTGGTCCCTTCCCGGGGTAACCACGCTCCTGAACACGTCCGTCACGGTTCCGGAAGACGCGGCGCTGAACCTGCCCGCGCTAACCAGCTTCACTTCCGATAACGGCTCGACCATTCTTACCGTCAGTGGCACGGGGGACTTTAACGCCGAGCAGCTTTCGAACATCACCAACCTGCGTTTCCGATTGGTGTTGGATGCGATCGTAGTCCTGCCGTCGGTTTTTTCCTATGAGTGGAATTATTGTGCCAACCGAGTATTGATCGTGGTGGACGATGGTTCCATTCTTAGCCTCCCGAACCTCAGCAGCATCAATCTTGGCGCACTGGACTGCGGCGCTGTGCCGATCATCCAATCCTTGAATGGCAGCTCGCTCAACTTGCCAGACCTCGAAACCATTACAACGAGCGACCGGGACCGGTTGAGGTTCGACCTGTCCGGCGACGGCGAAATCAATTTGGAATCGCTCGAGTCGGCAACGGAGACCGTCCTTAACATAGACGAGTCATCCGCATTGAATTTGCCAAAGTTGGAATCTTTGACGGGCTGCACGATCACCGTGTCACCCGGAGGCTTGTTGACGTCGGCGACCTTGGCGACCGTAGCCGACTCCGATATTTCCATCGTCAGCACCGGGGGCGCTGTGGCTTTCGATGGCCTGACCACGATCACCAACTCCAACATCCTGGTCGCCGAGGGTGGCGTATGGAGCCTCCCCGGGCTCACTTCCATGTTTAATACGGTCGTTACAATCCCGGACGGCGCCGGCCTTGAAGCAACTTCGCTGGAAAGCTTCACCTTTGACAACGCGAGCGATTTCGGGCTGAGGGTATCCGGCGTCAGCTTGTTTTCCGTACCGATGCTGAGCGACATCTCCAACCTGCGGGCCCGGATCGATGGTGGCGCCAATGTGGAAATGCCCGCCGTAACCGAGTGCAACTGGAACCTGCTGTGCGCCAGTGACGCGATCTTTTCCGTTTCCGGAGAGAATTCTGTGCTCAGCCTCCCGGCGCTGGTCTCGATTAACGTAAACCCGCCCAATTGCACCGAAACCCCCTTTGTGGAAGCGTCCGATGGTGGAACCTTGGACTTGTCGGCCCTTGAGACCGTTACCGCTGAGAATCTGAGTACTTTTTCCTTCGACGTGCGCTCGGGCGGCGCCATCGATCTGTCGAGTCTGACCACGGTCTCCAGAACCGACTTTGATGTGAGCGCCGACGCGTCCATGTCGCTGCCGTCCCTTGCTTCCGTTGCGAAAGGCCGCTTCCGTGTGTTCGACGGCGGAGGATTGACCGCACCCAGTCTCGCCACGGTTTCTGAAGTCTTCTTCGACGTGCCCGACGTGGGCGATGCCGTAGCTTTCGACGCGCTCGCTACGGTGAGCGATTCGCAGATCTCCGTTCTGGCAGGGGACACCTGGAATCTCCCTTCCCTGACGACGCTGACGACGAGTTCCGTCACGGTAGCGACGGGCGGAACGCTCGATGTTCCGGAGCTTGCGTCCTACCGATCAACGAACACCAACATGGGCATCCTGACCGTGGACGGCACAGGCACATTCGCTGCCCCGCTGCTGGCGGATATCGACAGTCTTCAAATCGCGGTCACCGGCGGCGCACAGGTAACGCTGCCGAACGTCGCAACGATTGTGCAAAGCGCAAACTGCGCCGATGATACCTTTCTGTCGGCCGACGGCCTGGGGTCCATAATTGACCTGCCTCAGCTCTTTACGATTTGGATCGAGATACCGAGTTGCAGTGCCAGCCTCGGCATTTCCGCCACCAATGGCGGGGCAATAAACTTCCGCGATTTGACGGGCGTGTATTTCACCAACGATGCCTCGCTCACCTTCGTCGCGGACGGAAGCCTCAGCCTGATTGATGCGACTTCGCTGACGGATTTCTTTGTGAACCGAGTCGCGTTCACAGAAACGAATGGCGGATTGGTCCTTCATGGCGAGGGTAATGCGGGTGAAGGCGAGGGCGAGGGCGAGGGTGAAGGTGAAGGTGAAGGTGAAGGTGAAGGTGAGGGTGAGGGTGAGGGTGAGGGTGAGGGTGAGGGTGAGGGTGAAGG